>JALYVR010000568.1 GCA_030853145.1 Chloroflexota bacterium
CCCACCCAGATCGGTGGCCAGCGCGGGCGAGGCAAGCCGTCGCCCCTACGGATACCCGCTCGCTTCCTACTCTCTCTGTCTTACGTTCACGCCTATGAGGCCAGCCACGCCCTACGGGACTCAATGGTGTGTGATATGAGTTAAACGTTACAGGGTATGGAATATGGGTTATGGGTTCTGCGGGGGTGGCTCGCCGCCTCTGGCGTAGCGAGAGCTCCACCAGCAGAAGACCAGCATGGAGATGGAGACCACGACGATAAAGGGCGTGAGGCCGATGAATTGGGCGGCGATGCCAGCGAAGAGCAAGATCGGGATTGAGCCGGTATTATAGAGCATGAACTGGAGCGAGAAGACACGGCCACGAGCCGACTCAGGCGTTCGCGACTGCATCAGCGTCTGCGTGGGAATGTTGACCCCAGCCATGGCGGCGCCCAACAGCAGCAGCAAGATGATCGTTGACCACAACAGCAGAGACGACTGTCCGCCATGCACCGGGTCGAGCTTGAGCGCGAGACCCTGGCACAAGAGCAATAGCAACAATCCAAACGCCAGGATCATCCAGGCGATAACTGTCAGACGGACCTTCTCTACGCGTTCGCTAATGCGCGGCATCAGCACCGACATACCAACAAGGCCAATGGCCGCGGGCGCCAGCACAATCGACATATCTTCGGCCGGACGGCGCAAGATTTGCTGCACAAAAGGACCAGCCAGCTCGCCTATCAGCAGCATAATGTCGCCCACGACAGAAAGCTGAATGACTGCGAAGAAGAGCAGGCGATCCTTACGAATTACGCTCCAGCCGACCATGATATCGCGCCACACCGGGCCAATCGATTCGCGCAGCCGCTTCCTGGTCTGCTCCGCGCGTTCATGAATATGCGTCTCATGAAAGGCCTGCGCAGGAATGCCGAAGATGAGACCGGCACAGACCAGGTAGAAGACAGCCGCGATGACGAACAACATATCGATGGATTGCACATGCAACACCAGCGGACCCAGGGCCAGCGTAAAGGGCGGGAAGATGGTCGCCACGATACGCCCCAGCAGCAGAAAGCCGATAGCCTGTGAGATTGTCAGCGTGATATTGAAGAGCGAGAGCGCCGGAACCAACTCGCGCTTGCCAACCAGCAGGGGGATAGCCGCGCCCTCGGCAGGCATAAAGAATTGTCCCACCAGGGAGATCAGAAACGTCAGCGCGAAGAGCGGCCATAGATTCGTGCGATCATACTGTAAGGAGACCACCAGCAACAGCATCAGCAACATACGCAGGATATTGCTTACCCACAACACCTTTCGCTTATCCAGGCGGTCAACAAATACGCCCGCCAGCGCGCTGAATGGCACGGCCGGCAAGGTGAAGGCGATGATCGCCAGGCCAGCCATCAAAACTGAATGCGTGGTATTATTGACCAGCACAATCAGGCCGAAGTTCGCGGCGTTGAAGACGATCAACGAAATCAGTTGAGCTAACCAGAGCAGCAAAAAATTGCGGTTGCGAAGCACGCGCCGAAAACTGGAAAGCTCAAGCGCTTCCTGGGGGGGAGTCGGCGGGATTTCTACTGAGACTGGCATAGCTTATAGATTCCTTCGTATGTTCTGATCTGCTCTCTCAGAGTATAATCTGCGCAGTCAAAATATGAGTTCTATTGTAGCAGATACGTACAAGTATAACCCAAAGTCAGAGATTTGGGGGGTGATAAATGTCCTATATCTCATCTTATGCTATCCAGATGATTTAGCAGGCGCGTCTCTCTATATCTATAGAAAGGAAACCAGCTATGGAACTACCACTGGAGGCACAACATGAACGACGGCAATACGCGCCAGCAGTCTTGATCCACCATCTTACGGTCAGGCATTCCTTATCCCGCATACCTGTTACGATGAGAGGCGGGCCAGATCACATCTGTGGCACCGCGCAGCGTGTTGGCTATACAGGGAAGCAAGACCACGACCTCGCGATCTACCGCCTTAAAATCAAGCCAGGCCAGAAGTACTCCACGATCACATTACCGGGCTTTTTTGTCATTGAGAACGGCGTCTTTGTAGACTACGAACAGTGGAAGCGCGCGGTCGCGGTCGAGGGCGCAGGCTAGCGGCGCCCCTACACAAAAAGAGGACTCGCCTATGAGGCCAGCCACGCGCTATGGGATGCCGCCGACAGAGCGCAGCGAGACGACGCGGCTCAGCAGATCGAACCAGAATGGGGCGCCAAGGGAGACGGCAATAGTGGTGGTGAGCAGCCCGCAGATCTTACTGAACCAGCCGGGGAGATCAACGGGCAGGCTATCTGGGGACCAGCCAAGCTCCGGCTGGAGCTGCTGAAGGCTACGCTCGGCCTGCCTGACATCGAGGAGCGGCGGCCTCTGATTGGCGGCAGCTCCCTGGGCGGATGAAACGATCGCGGAGCGCACGGTGGCGTCACGCGAGAGGCCACTGATAAGGCCGAAGGTATCGATGTTCAGGCAGGCACAAATGACAAGGGCCAACGCGAAAAGCATCAACTGCACCTTGCGCTTGTACCAGCCAGAGACACGCTCCATAGTATCATCGAACCACTGCGCAACATTGAGCTGCTCCTGTGCGGGGTTGCCGTTCGCCGCGCGTTTCAAGGTAGCAAGAGCCGCCAGCACCTTCGGATCAGCCTGCGGGACGATAGTGGGCTGGGAAACGATATCCAGCAATGCCAGCGCGAAGGTGCGCGAAGGGATGTAGGAGGGCTTGCTATCCCTGTTCAGCAGGCTGTCAAATTTCCCCGGCCGGGCCAGCCCATTAATGAGCTGGTGAGCGTACAATTTCCGCGTTAGCTCTATCCCGATTAAATTGCTAATACCGGCCTCAAGCGTCATCGAGCGCAACGCTAGCAGGCGGGCGATGATCCACTCGTTCACAGTCGAGCAGATGAGGCTCAGGAGCGAGTAGACAAAGAGGATGCCCACCGCCACTTCGAGGATGTTGGAACCAAACATAAGGACCTCCTATGTTGCTTGCCTGAAGAATGTACTAGAGGAGCGTAAACGGTTGTGGGAGAGGCCGAAAGAGGACAAGTGAAGCGATGCCTCTGAACAGAGTATACCAAGCAAGCAGCCATAAGTCAAGGTGATCGCGAGGCGGTGCGGCCGCGAAAGGCGTAGGGGCGCGGTACATCCAAATTCTATGGGGCGTCTACACTTCGAAGCATAGCCAAAAATCGCGGACACGTCCCCCACATTCGGGTACACTTCGGGCAGTGAACGGACATAACATAGCGTACAGCGTAGGGACGCCATGCACGACATCCGGCGAGGAGGGCAAAGCATTGCGACGATTCGACCAGGCCACAACACAGCGCACAACCACATCGCACCCTCTGAGCGCGACAACTACCACACGCCCACTTGGGCAGAGCGCCGCGCGCCACCGGGGACGCATGGTGCCGGTGATTATCGTGATCAGCGCCCTGCTTATCTCGGCACTGCTTGTGTTCGTCAGCACCAGCTTGAACTTCCTGCCAGCCTCGTTTCTCCATAGCGGCACACATGCCACTACTGCGAACGCCGCCGTGGGTACCCAGAAGGTCGTGGGCCATGTCTACTTCATGAGTAGCGGGCAGATACAAGAGGACACCAGCGAGGGCATTGCCGACCAGGTTCAGATCAACCTGGCCAACATCCCCAACCCGGCTGCCGGCAAAGCGCTATATGCCTGGCTCCTGAGCGACGATCTGGTCGAGGGCCAGCCAGTCCTGCTCGGCAAACTAGCGATGCAGCATGGCATCGTCAACCTGCGCTACGCGGGCGATCAACAGCACACCAACTTGCTTGATTTTGCGAACCGCTTCCTTATCACCGAAGAGGATGCTAGCATAACACCGAGCATTCCCTCGCTCGACAAGAGCGCCTGGCGTTTCAGCGCGCAGTTCCCGCAGACGCCTGACCCACTGGATAGCGTGCATCATTTCAGCCTGCTCGATCACCTGCGCCATCTGTTGTCTACGGACC
>JALYVR010000043.1 GCA_030853145.1 Chloroflexota bacterium
GATCAGCGATAGGCCCAGAGCTGGATCGGTGCCATACTTGCGCATTTCCTCGGCCTGCGGCCCGATCACCGGCTGCGGATTGACTGGCAGCAGCAGGGTCGGTCCTGCGCCATGAACCTCGATCTCGATGGTGCTTCCATCATGTAATGTCGCTTCAGGCACGTAAGTTCCCTCCATTATTCACTTCATGGCTACCTCGAATGTGGGTAGCATCGTGTCGTATGTCGCAGCATGTTATGCAGCTCTACTATTCAGATGCATGCATACGTTTTGATCCCGCGCTGGCCAGGCTTTTTTCTGGATCATATCTCTACTTTACAACACCAATGCCCAACTGGAGGGTTAAGCCGTGTGCGGAGCTTGCGTATGGATACACCAGGCTCCTATTCAGGCTCAATATTCTTGTTAGATGTGGTAGAAAGAAGGGTGTTCATTGAAAGAAGACTCTAAAAGCACCTGGGAGTTTTACATGACAGATCGTCCCTATCTGCGTACCCATGATCTCGCACGCGCCGGACACATCAGTGTCCAGCAAGTGCGCAATTACGAGGCCAGTGGCTTGATCCCGAAAGCGCAGCGTAGTCCGAAGGGCTACCGCCTCTACACACAGCACCATCTTGCTGCACTCCAAACAGCAAGAAGCCTGGTCCGTGGCTATGGCTGGCAGCGGACGCCAGCGATCATGCAAGCGCTTCACCGGGGCGACCTTTCCGCTGCGCTTGCGACTATCGACGAGCGCCATGCTGAGCTTGCCAGCAAACGTTTCCAGGTTGAGCAGACGCTCTCCGCCCTGCGTACGTTGGCCGCCGTGTCCGTCTCTTTGCCAAGCTCCTCCCATCCTCAACGGCTGCGGGTGGGAGAGGCTGCCAAACAGGTGGGCGTGCGTGTCTCCGCCCTGCACTTCTGGGAACGGCAGGGCCTTTTGCACCCGGTTCGCGAGCAGAACAGCCGCTATCGCCTCTATGACGAGCACCAGATGCGCCGCCTGCGTGTCGTCGTCTTGCTCAGAGACGCTGGCTACCCCTTCAACGTCATCCAGTTAGCGCTCGACGAATTGGCGGCGGGTCGGCCAGAACAGGCTATCGTGGCTGTGGAGAAAAGGCGTGAGGAACTGACGAAGACAAGCTGGTCATGCATTGAAGCCTTGACCTTCTTTCAGCACTATGTGAGCGAGTTTTGTCCGCAGCACATTACCTTCCCACCACGTTTTGGCTGATTGGATAAAAGCGACTCCATATTCGATAGCAGCAAGGGCTTCATCAACAGAAGAATTGCTAGCATAGTAGCGACAAACGGCGTGATAAAATGCCTGGATCAGGTGTGCAGGATGACCTTCCTGTGGCAAGAGCTTCATCGCTTCCTGCTTTGGCAGTTGCCAGACCTTAATACCCTGTCCTTGCTGGATGGTGAGCACATGATAGAGTGTCGGCCACACATCAGTGCAGAGCCAGCGAACTTGTTGTGGCAGTTTCCATGCGCCATGCTGAAGGAGTGCTTGAACTCGAAATATGCTGGCAACATCGCATGTCTCCAGAGCATGTCTGGCACCAGCTTGAAGCTGCTCCTCCGTCGCTGCTGGAACAGGCAGCCTTCCAGTCACTACATGGTAGGCCCCTGGAATAGGGCCAACAAATCCCGCTCTTGGATAAGGAGGGAGGGCATAGCCCTGAATATACTGAAATGGAGTGGGATCAATGTTTGAGAGATCGCGCTGGATTGCCAGGCATAGCTCCAAGGGAAGATCCCCGCTGCTGTGAAAAGCTGATGGCTCTAGATACACTTGCAGATCGATATCGCTGCACCCCGGAATGTAACCTCCTTTGAGTGCTGAGCCGTGAACAATCACGCCGATACACCATTGACTGAGATGGCGGAGGTAGATAGTTGTAGCGTCTCTAACAATCGATTGGGCTTCTGGTACAACGGGGGCAATATTAAGGGTATAGCTTTCTTGTTCACCTGGCATCATGTCTTCCTCCTTCTTCCCTAGCCTACTCTATGGATTCTTGCCCGTCAAGCGATTCATCCTGCGATGTGGATCAAAACCCCCTTGACAAAGCGATTGCATGCTATATAATGGCGCCAACATAAAGTCACAGGTCGCCAACGAGGCGACCTGTTTTGTTTCTCATGATGCCAGGAAAGAATGCACGCTTGCACGAAAAAACCGGCGTGTGTTCTTTCCTGGCATCATCGTTCGTCAATAACCCTCAAGGACATGCTTTGGTAAAGAAAGAAGGAGGCCATGCTCAATATCTACCAACTAGAACAGCACATCGAGGCACGCATGCACGAGGGCCATGTTCCCGGACTCGCGCTCGCTATCGTCAAAGACCAGCAGGTGATCTACGCGCGCGGCTTCGGCGTGACAAGCGTGGAGGACGGCGGCCTGCCGGTCACGCCCCAGACGCTTTTTCGCATTGGCTCCGTCACCAAACCGTTGACCGGCAGCGCCGTGATGCGCCTGGTTGAGGAGGGCAAGCTTGACCTTGACCGGCCCGTTAAAGACTATGTCGAGTGGCTGACCTTCAGCGAAGCAGGCCTAGAAGAGCGCATCACCTTGCGCCTGCTGCTGAGCCATAGCGCAGGCCTGCCCACGGCCGCCCAGCCTTTTGGCTCGCGCGACTCCTCAGGTCTGGAACGCTACATCTGTGAAGAGCTTCCAACCCTGCCATTGATCGCTCCCCCCGGCAAGGTCTGGTCGTACAGCAATCCAGGTATCCTCCTTGTGGGCTACATCCTGGAAAAAGTGGGCGGCAAGCCATACACGGCACTTATGCAAGAATTGATCTTTGATCCGCTGGAGATGATGCGCACCACCTTCGACCCGACTGTGGCGATGACCTACCCTCTGGCGCAGTCGCACGATCTGCGCGCAGACGGCACCTTGAGCGTGCAGCATCGCTTTGCCGATAACACCGCCCACTATCCTGCCGGGTTCGTCATGTCTACCGTGCTAGATATGGCGAACTTCGCGCTGATGTTCATGAACCAGGGCCGCTTCCATGACAAGCGGGTGCTCTCCCCCACGTCCATCGCGGCTATCCAAACGCCCCAGGCGAGCCTGTACACCACGACAGGCGCGGCCTACGGGCTGGCTATGGGCATCGACTCATACAAGGGCCAGCGCTGGATAGGCCACACCGGGGGGATCAGTACCTTCGGCAGCCAATTGCTGATGGTTCCCGATTCTGGCCTTGCTCTCGTGATTCTGTTCAACCGCCTGGCGCCCGACCTCTCGTTTGCGGATATCATGCATAGCATTCTCGATCAGCTTCTCGACCTGCCAGAAGCAGTTCCGCAGCCGCAACCAGTCGAGCCGGAGCGCGCATTATGGCCGCTCTACACGGGCAACTACCTGGGGCCATATACCGGGCTGGCAGAGATCCAGGTCGTGGATGAGCAGCTTACGCTCAACTTGAATGGCGAGCAGCACCTGCTCCAGGCGCTCAAAAAAGATCTCTACTTCGCGCGCAAGCCGGAAGGCGAAGTCATGGCCTCTGTTGGTTTTCCCACAGAGCAAGCAAGCCCGGTGCAGTTCCTCGTCGTCAATAGCTCGCCCTGCAAGCGCATCGAGCGGAATTCCTCGTTCACCTCCGATCCCGCCGACCTGCGCGCCTACGAGGGCAAGTATGCGAGCGAGGTTGGCACACTAACCATTACCACTGATGATGAGCATCTCTATGCACATGATGAAGATAAGCGCGCCGTCTGCGTAGTGCTGAGCCGCACACGTTTTGCCAGTAAGTGGGGCCTGTTGGATTTTCATATAGCCGAAGGTGGCACGGTGTCATCTTTCACATTTGGCGAGACCTTCACCTTCACGCGTGTCGCTTCATAGGGAGCCGAAACACGACATGCTTCCATTCTTGTCATTGCAATGCGTTGCGAGAGTCCTGGGTGACAAAAAGAGCAAGATCAGAGAAGTTTTTTCTGACCAACTTCTGGTAGACTGTCTGTACATGCTCTTTGCACGCACCCTTCAGGTAACGCGGAAGCGGAGAAGCAGAGGAATTCGATCACCAAACCAAAGGAGAACACCATGAACTATCCACCAATCGTCTCACGAGACGAGTGGCTCGCGCAGCGAGCGGAGCTGCTCACGAAGGAAAAGGAAGCCACCCGTGCGCGAGACCGGCTCAATGCCGAACGTCGTAGGCTGCCAATGGTCAAGATCGACAAGGCGTATCTCTTCGAGGGGTCGAACGGCAAGGTGAGTCTGTTGGACCTCTTCGACGGGCGCCGCCAGTTGATGATCTACCATTTCATGTTTGATCCGAGCTGGGATGAGGGCTGTCCTGTCTGCTCGTTCCTGGTTGACAATATCGGCCATCTGGCCCATCTCCATGCCCGCGACACCTCGCTGGTCCTCGTCTCCCGCGCACCATTGGCGAAGATTGAGCTATTCAAGACCCGTATGAACTGGACGATCCCGTGGTTCTCCTCGTATGGCAGCGATTTTAACTACGACTTCCATGCCACGGCGGACGATGGTGAGAATGGTGGACTGAGTGTCTTCCTGCACGAGGGCGAGAACATCTTTCACACGTACTCGACGACCGCGCGCGGGGTCGACATACTTCACGGGACGTATAACTATCTCGACCTGACCCCGCTCGGACGGCAGGAGAGCTGGGAAGAGCCAGCCGGGAGGAGTACACCTTCGGACGACTGGCTCCGCTACCACGACACGTATGGTGCCTGACGCGTCCCTTCTTCTGTATCTGTCCGGAGTGAAGATGCGAGGCGAAAGGGGCAACCTCACTCAGCTACGGCCTCATCAACAAGGAGCGGCGCTTCCTCCTATGGCTGAAGTACAGAGGTATGCGCGCCCAATACTCATGAGAGGATGAGGGCGTGTTTAAGAGACGAGGTGCTCCGGCCAGGATGAGCGAGCAGCAACCGAATCATTGCCACCTGAATCAGTGTTTTACTCGTTTGCACTTTTCTTTTGTAAACTTTACTTAAACGCCTATTGCAGGAAAGCTGCCTTTAAAACCACATTCTGGATCAGCTTGCTGGAAGATGAAGGCGTACTTGTAGATATTGGCGCGGGCGTATTAGTTGGTGGGAGTGTATCAGTCGGCGTTGGTGTTGAGCCTGCTGAACTGCCGGCTAGCCATTCGGTCCCGTTGGGAAAGAGGATGTTGTCCTGCCCGGCGGGATCGTTCCAACCGTTGTAACAAGTATTGCCAAGAGCGCAGGTGCCGTCATCGATGGCGGAGCTATCACCAGCGGCCAGTACGCGACCGCTGCCATAGCTGCTGCCGGATACAAAGACACCCGTGGTGCCCGTATTCGCAAAGCTGTTGCGATAGATAATGCCATGCACATTGGCATTATCGCTGGGATTCAACGTCTCGGTCGTGCCGTTACGAATAATGCTACCCTGCGCGTTGCCAAACGGGCCGTTGAGCACCGGATCGCCGTTGGGCGTGTCATTACTGGGATTTTCATTGACGATATTGAGCGCATCGAACTGAATGCCGAAGAGATCATTGGGATTCTGGGCCAGTGGATCCGGTTGGCTGGTGCTGGTGATCCAATCCGCGTTCCCGGCAGTCTCCGCATGGGCGTTATCAAAGAGGGCTCTCATCGTGGAGACTGCATGGGCTACAGGCATATTGCGGGGTATGAAGATAAACGCGCTACTGAAAGCCAGGAAGAGAAATATAACAAACAGAGACAAAAGAGGGGCTCGGCGGTGTTGTCGAGACATGGCATCCTTTCCTTTCTCCATGCAGGAGCGACTGTAAGAGCCAATAGTGTCCTGTTGTAAGCAATCATCAGGGCTTCCATTAACTTCACTCGAAAAGAGTAAACGTGTCTTAACCGCAAACTTTCGCAGGTACATGTCATTTCGTATATGACATCCCTGGCGATGCAAGCCGCGCCGCCACAGCACGCACTGCGGTTTCCTGCATCAGCCAGGTTACATTCTGAACACGCCGAACGGCGTATCGGGCAGGGGCGCATTGAGCGCGGCCGCGATGCCCAGTCCCAGCACGGTGCGTGTGTCGCGTGGGTCGATAATGCCGTCGTCCCACAGGCGCGCCGTTCTGTAGTAAGGATTGCCCTCCTCTTCGTACTTATCGAGGATGGGTTGCTTGAAGGCGGTCTCCTCTTCGGGGGACATTGTTTTGCCTCGTGTGGCCAGTCCCTCTTTGCGGACCGTCGCCAGCACGCTTGCCGCCTGCTCTCCACCCATCACCGAGATGCGCGCGTTGGGCCACATCCACAACTGGCGTGGCTCATAGGCGCGCCCGCACATGCCGTAGTTGCCGGCGCCGAACGAGCCGCCGATGATCACCGTGAAGCGTGGCACAGGTACGTTGGAGACCGCCATCACCATCTTGGCACCATCCTTGGCGATGCCACCGTTCTCGTACTGGCGACCGACCATAAAGCCAGAGATGTTCTGCAAGAAGATCAGCGGCGTGTGGCGCTGCCCGCACAATTCGATGAAATGCGTGGCCTTGAGCGCGCTCTCCGAGAAGAGGATGCCGTTGTTGGCGATGATGCCCACCGGGTAGCCCATCAGCCGCGCGAAGCCGCAGACCAGCGTGGTGCCATACAGTTCCTTGAACTCGTGGAAGCGGCTGCCATCGACGAGGCGCGCGATCACCTCGCGCACATTGTAGCTCTTGCGGCTATTGTTGGGGATGATCCCGTAGAGGTCGGCGGGATCATAGAGCGGCGGCTCAGGTTCGTGGATCTCCCAGGGGATATGCTTGCGGCGATTGAGGTTGGTGACGATGCTGCGGCAGATGGCCAGGGCATGTTCGTCATTGAGCGCGTAGTGGTCGGTCACGCCGGAGGTGCGGCAATGCACATCGGCCCCGCCCAGATCCTCCGCGCTGACCTCCTCGCCCGTGGCGGCCTTCACCAGGGGCGGACCTGCCAGGAAGATCGTGCCGTTGCCGCGCACAATCACCGTCTCATCGCTCATAGCAGGCACATAGGCGCCGCCGGCCGTGCAGGAACCCATGACGGCGGCGATCTGTGGGATGCGCTGGCTGGACATCCGCGCCTGGTTATAGAAGATGCGTCCGAAGTGCTCGCGATCGGGGAAGACATCGGCCTGGAGCGGCAGGAAGGCCCCACCGGAATCGACGAGGTAGATGCAGGGCAGGTGATTCTGCTCGGCGATCTCCTGCGCGCGCAGGTGTTTCTTGACGGTCAGCGGGTAATAGGTGCCGCCCTTGACGGTTGCGTCATTGGCGATAATCATGCACTCCTGCCCCTCGACCAGCCCGATGCCGGTTACGATGCCCGCCGAGGGCGCGTCGTTCTCATACATATCCCAGGCCGCCAGCGGGCTTAGCTCCAGGAAGGGCGTATCGGGATCGCACAACAGGCGGATACGCTCGCGCGCCAGCAGCTTATGGCGCGCGCGATGCCTGGCGCTGGCCACCTCGCCGCCTCCCTGCCGCACCTGCTGCACGCGCTCGTTCAACTGAGTCAGCGCCTGCTGGAAGAAGCGCTCGTTCTCCTGAAATTCGGGACTACTACGGTCAACGCGAGTTTCGATGATGCCCATGAGTCTTCTCTATTCCTCTCCATATAACGCTAAGAGGGGCGCTCCGTTGCGCCCCTGAGCCTGATTGCAGCATAGCATTGGAGGGGATGGAGCGTCAAGATTAGAACCAGGCTATGTTGTGGCCGTACCGCACGTCGGGCCAAATTTCTCCTGTGATGCTATCGTCGAGCACGACGGTGAAGCCTGTACCACCTCCTTGTCAAGTCGGACCTCCACTGCGGCAACAGTAGCTGAGATCGGTTCTACGAGCAGATTGAAAAAGACATAGGTGCCGCGCTATGATCTGATAGGATGAATTCAAAGCGGCGAGAGAAACGCGCAATGTACTGTGCGTTCCTGTGAACAGCCTTCAGGGAGAACCGTTGCCTGACTTCTTGGCCGTCTACGGCCAATGGAGATGATCCTGACAGTCAAATCAGAAGCAAGAGGAAAAGAGGGAAGGAATAGAGAATGATCCAGGAAAAAGAAACCAGGCGCTGCGCAGTGGGCTGGTGGTAATAATGCGAATCATTGTCGCCGGTGGGTCCGGCTTCATTGGACGCCACTTGATCGCGGCACTCATTGCAGATGGACATGCCGTCACCGTTCTGACGCGTGCCCATCCAGAGAGGCGTGTGACTTCCGGGGGGATGTTGCGCTATGTGCATTGGGATCTGTCTGCAGCGGAGAGCGGATTGGCCGAGATGCTCTCTGGTGCAGATGCGGTCATCAATCTCGCTGGCGCTAATATCGGGAACCGGCGGTGGACAAAGAGGCGCAAGGCCGACCTTCTGAACAGTCGGGTCCGCGCCACCGAAGCGCTTGTCCGCACCATCGAGTTCTTAGAGGAGAGCCGTCGACCGCAAACGCTGGTGAACGGCTCGGGAATCGACTTCTACGGCGACCGCGGTAACGAGGTTCTCACAGAAGGGAGCGGGCCTGGGGACACGTTTCTCGCGCAGGTGTGTGAGCGTTGGGAGCATGCAGCAACTGCGGCCCAATCCCTGGGGGTACGTGTGGTCTTGATGCGCACGGCGGTCGTCCTGGCGGCGGATGCGGTGACCCTCCATGTGATGGCATGGCCGTTCCGACTGTTCCTTGGTGGTCCCATCGGGGATGGGCAGCAGTGGTTTCCATGGATCCATATTGCTGACCTCGTGGGCCTCTACACCTGGGTTCTGGGCACTGCCTCAATCGCGGGCCCCGTGAACGCGGTGGCGCCAGAGGTGTGTATGCAGGCACAGGTGGCACAGGCGTTGGGGACGGTGCTTTCGCGTCCTCAGCGCCTCCGGACTCCGGTAGCGGCCCTTCGTCTGCTTATGGGCGAACAGGCTGACCTCCTGCTCCATGGTCGTCGAGCGATCCCTGAGCAGGCCCTGGCGCATGGATATGCCTTCCGCTTTCCAGAGCTTGCGCCTGCTTTGCGCGACTGTCTCCAACGAGATTCTGCCAGGGAGACAACGCCTTTGGGGCTGGACTCTCCCTTCTTTCCTGTTCTCGCAGAGGTAGTAGAGAAGCTGCCAGAGGTGCTGCGTGATCAGTACTTGGTGCGGTCAGAGGACCCCTACCGTGTAGTGCTTGAGGGGACGATGGATCGGGTCTGGCATCGGCCATTCTGGTTGTGGCCTTTCTTCCGTTTGTTTGCTGTGTTCGATATCCTGTTCCCAGAGCAGGGCAGAGACATCAAGGCGTCAATGATTGTGGAGGGGCGGCACGACGGGCAAGGAGGCGGTGCTCAGACATGGTACCGCACATTTCAGTTCCGCAGGCCGCGTCAATTCAATGCGACGATGATGTTCGATCTACGTCTCGCCCGCGTGGTGGAGCACATGGCGCCCTTTGGCATGCTGGAGGTCATCTGGAACGTATCCTTTGAGCCACCTGACACTATTCGCATCGAAACGTGCGGCATGCGGGTCGGGGTGAACTGTCTCCGCATCGCGCTCCCGCGCTGGGCCAGTGTAGAAGTACGGGTAAGCGAGACCGCGCTTTTGGATAGCCGTGAGACGATTGCGGTCAGCCTCGCGGTTCGGCAGCCATGGTTGGGAGAGATTTTCGGCTATACTGGACGGTTCCAGGTGCGCAGAGAGATGAAGGAGGTTGCGGATCATGAGCCGAGACCAAGCTGAGAAGGCGCTCACTCGCTTCCGACCGTGGCTGGCTGCCGCAGCCATCTACAACCTGCTCTGGGGCTCTATCATCGTCATCTTCCCAGACGCTCTTTTCCGTTTTCTGCGCATGCCGTCGCCTTCGTATCTGCCACTCTGGCAGGTGGTGGGGATGTTCGTGCTGGTCTATGCACCCGCCTACGGATGGGCAGCGCGACGCCCCGGTGCTCACGGGCACCTGATTCTTGTGGGAATGTTGGGCAAGATCCTGGGTCCCATCGGGTTTCTGTGGGCCCTGGCCTTGGGCCAACTGCCCTTGCGCTTCGGTGTGGTGATCTTGACGAACGATCTGCTGTGGTGGCCGGCGTTCGCCTGCTACCTCCAGGTAGCGGCACGTGTTCACGGAGGATGGAAGGCGTTTCTGCTTGGGGACTAATGTTTTCTCTGTCGAAAAGCCGCGATAATGGTAGTATCAAGCGTAAAGAGGGAAGGTCTCTGATACAGCTAATCATTTTCTGACAAGGAAATGACATCTTGTCAATGCCTTTGCGGCATGATATAATCACAACGTGCCTGCGGTTGTAGGCTGCTAGATAATCGGGCGTGGCCAAGCGGTAAGGCGCCGGTCTTTGGATCCGGTATTCCCTGGTTCGAATCCAGGCGCCCGAGCCAGTAACTCCTGTGAGAGGTAGTAGTGGATACCTTGAGCCTGGCTGGTATGGACCGGCCTTCCTCACTATCTTCTATGCTACCTTTCCTTTCCCCCCATAAAAAATCAAGACAATGAAAAAGGATTCGTGAATCCGTTATGAATACATATGCGACCGTAGTGCTGGCGGCAGGCAAGGGTACTCGGATGCGTTCAACTCTGTCGAAGATGCTTCACCCTCTGGCAGGAGTGCCGCTGATTGGGCACGTGCTCAACGCTATTGAAGCCATCCCTTCCGCTTCCACCTTTGCCCCTCTTGTGTTATCCACTACTACCTATCGTCCCATCGTCGTCGTTGGCGAGGAAGCCGCGCAGATCAAGACAGCCCTTGGAGAACGCTGCTCCTATGCTATCCAGCACGAGCGGCTCGGCACCGCTGATGCTGTGCTGGCGGCGCGATCAGCCGTCGATGCGCTCGACCCGCCGACGCAAACGGTGCTGGTCTGCTACGGCGATACCCCGCTGATCACGGGCGAGGTGCTGGCGTCTATTCTCGCCGAACACCTGGCCCGGCGCGCGACCGTGACCTTCCTCACTGCCTGCACTGAGCAGCCATCTGACTTTGGACGTGTGGTGCGCAGTCGTGATGGAGAGGTGAAGGCGATTGTGGAGATGAAGCGCGCGACCGAGGAGCAGAAGCGCATCAAGGAGATCAACTCCGGCGTCTACTGTTTCGACCGTGCCTGGCTCTGGCCCACGCTGCAAGCTCTGCCACGCAACCCGTCGGGCGAGTTTTATCTCACGGATGTCGTCGCCATCGCCAGCTCCCAACAACGCCTGGTCGTCACCGTCAGCGGCAGCCTCGATCAGACCGTTGGCATCAATAACCGTGTGCAGTTGGCCGCCGCTGAGCGCTTGCTGCGAGAGCGCATCCTGGAGCGCCATATGTACGCAGGCGTGACCATTATCGATCCTGCCACCACCTATATTGATGCCGAAGTCGCCATCGGCGCCGATACCGTTATACTGCCTGGTACAATGATCACAGGCCAGACACGTATCGGCTCCGCCTGTCGTATCGGCCCAGGCACAACCATCGCGCAATCCGTCCTCGGCGACCGCTGTATCGTGCGTAATTCTGCCTTAGAAGAGACCACCCTCGGAGATGAGGTGAGCATAGGACCTTTCAGTCATTGTCGCCCTGGAGCACACCTGGCGCGTGGTGTACGTATGGGAAATTTCGCGGAGGTCAAGAATTCGTATGTTGGCGCGGAGACCGATATGCACCATTTCAGCTACCTGGGCGATGCCACTCTGGGCGAGCACGTCAATATCGGCGCGGGTGCGGTCACCGTCAATTATGATGGTGTGCGCAAACATCCGACAACCATCGGCGCTCATGCCTTCATTGGCTGCGATACTATGCTGGTAGCCCCCGTGACGGTTGGTGAGCAGGCTCATACCGGCGCGGGCGCCGTCGTGCGCCATGATGTGCCGCCCGGAGCGCTGGTTGCCGGCGTGCCTGCGCGCCTGTTGCGCATGCTGCATCCCCCAGAAGGCGCTCCTATAGATGGGAGCGAAAAGGAGTAGATATCATCATGGACGCCGATGGCTTATGCATTATAGCCGCCGGAATCGACTTGCATATGCCTCAGTTGGACGCGGGGACATGGCTGCAACTTGGCGTGTTGCTCGTGACCTTAATCCTCTGTGCCCTGGCCTCGGCCGCCGAAACAGCCCTTACCTCCGTCAGTCGCATCAAGCTCAAGAATCTGGTCGAGGAAGGCGATGAGCAGGCGGCCGTAATCGAGCGCCTGCTCGCGCAGCCCAATATCTTCCTCACGACGATCCTGATCGTGAACAGCGTCGCCGTCATCGTGGCCTCCAGTATGGCAACAGTGCTGGCCCTGCGCTTCTCATCCGCTCTGGGTGAAGTGATCGCGATTGTGCTCATTTCTTCCGTTGTCTTGATCTTCTGCGAGATCACGCCAAAGACGGCCGTCGTGCAGAACCCGCTGCGCTGGGCGCGCGCGCTGGTCGGCGTTGTGCGCGCTACCGCCTGGTTGCTACGGCCGATTGTGGCGCTGCTCACCCTGCTAACGACGACCCTGGCGCGCCTGCTCGGCGGTCGCTTAAAGCTGCCCGGCCCCTTTGTCACCGAGGAAGAACTGCGCCTGCTCGTTTCTGTGGGAGAGGAAGAGGGCGTGCTCGAAGAGGAAGAGACCGAGATGATCCACAGCATCTTCGAGTTCGCCGATACCACCACGCGCGAGGTGATGGTGCCGCGCATCGACATGGTGACCCTGGAGAGCGATGCCACCGTGGACGAGGCCGTGGACCTGGCCCTGCAAGGCGGCTTCTCGCGTATCCCCGTCTACGAGGAGTCCATCGACAATATCCTGGGGGTGCTTTATACCAAGGATATGCTCAAGCAGTTGCGCCAGGGTCACAACAAACAGCCGATACGCGATCTGCTGCGCCCGGCCTACTTTGTGCCTGAGACCAAGAAGCTGGACGACCTGCTGCGCGAGATTCGCCAGAAGCGCGTGCATATGGTGATCGTCGTCGATGAATATGGCTCGGTCGCCGGTCTCGTGACTATCGAGGACCTGGTGGAGGAGATCGTGGGCGATATCAAGGACGAGTATGACCGCGAAGAGAACCTGTACGAACGCGTCAGCGAGGATGAGTACATCGTCGATGCCAAGATCAACATCGACGATTTCAACGATTTGCTGGATCTGCGTCTGGACGACGAGGACTATGAGACGCTGGGTGGCTTTTTGTACGCCCAGCTCGACAAAATTCCGATCGCGGGCGATACCATCACCTTTGAGCAGGTAACCTTTACCGTGCTGGCGACGCGCGGCCGCCGTATTACCAAGGTGCGCGTGGAGCGCGAGCGCCGGCCGCCTGATGAGCCGAAGCAGATCGAGACCCGGCCGGAACCGCTCTTGCTGGCCCCGCCCAGCGATGAGCAGACGCGACAGAATGCGGATCAACCCGCGTCTGAGCAATCTCCGCGCTACGTGAGAGGAGTCTGATCGATGGAACGTGTAGTATCGCCGCTGAATACGCTGCCCCGGACCGTGCGCGTTGTCGAAGTTGGCCCGCGCGATGGCTTGCAGAACGAGAAGGCGTTGGTCCCGATGGCGCAGAAGATCCAGTTTATCAACATGCTGGCCGAGGCCGGTTGCCCGGTCGTCGAGGCCACATCGTTTGTCAGCCCGCGCGCGATCCCGCAGCTTAGCGATGCTGGCGCCGTGATGGCGGGTGTAGTGCAGCGCCCAACCACGCAATACTCAGTGCTGGTACCCAACCTGAAGGGCATGGAGCGTGCCCTGGCGGCGGGTGTGCGCTCGGTTGCCGTCTTTACCGCCGCCAGCGAGAGTTTCACGCGCCATAATATCAACGCCACCATCGCCGAGAGCCTGGCGAATTTCCGGCCCGTTGTGGAGCGCGCGCAGCGCGAAGGCGTGAGTGTGCGTGGCTACATCTCGACAGTCTTTGGCTGCCCATACGAAGGCTCGGTCGATCCGCGCCGTGTGCTCAGCGTAGCGCAGGATTTGCTGGAGATGGGCGTGGGTGAACTCTCGCTAGGTGACACGATTGGCGTGGCGACTCCCAATCAGGCGGCAGACGTACTCCACCTGCTGCTCAGCGAGGGCGCCATCCCCGCGACGCGCCTGGCGGTCCACTTCCACGACACGCGCGGCACCGCCCTCGCCAATGTGCTGACGGCCCTGCACATGGGCATTCATATCGTAGACTCCTCGGCGGGCGGTCTGGGTGGCTGCCCCTACGCGCCCGGCGCCGCTGGCAACCTGGCCACCGAAGACCTGCTCTACATGCTCCACGGCATGGGCATTGAGACCGGCATCGACCTGGAACAGATCGTCTCCGCCAGCAGCTTTATCGCGCCCTACCTGGGTCATGCCCCCAGCAGCAAGTATTACCAGGCAGCCACCAGCGCTGGCCGGTGAGCAGATTCCCCCGCACGGGTAGGTTTGTTTACAGAAACACAGAAAAGGTGTTAGAGGCGTAGGAAATATGAGAGGGAGGGGCGCGGTCTACAAGCCCGCCTGGCAGACATATCTCGTGTGT
>JALYVR010000569.1 GCA_030853145.1 Chloroflexota bacterium
CCAATAATGAGAGGCGACCCTCAGCGCTTTGTTACACCTTAAGCCTGAGATGGTTCGTGCCCGATGCCATACTTGATGCCCTGTTCTACATACGCTTTGAGGCGCATTCCAAGCAGGTCCTGCCAACCTGCTGCATAACCTCTTTGTTGCCTTTCGCCGACTTCGCCAATGGCCCGGTGTGATAATTTCACCAGGGTTGGAAGCGCGAAAATCAGACGCCAGGTTACCATGCTGCCTCCACAACACTCTTTTGTTGTAGAATAGAAGAAGATAATCCACGATACAATCAGGGATGCGGAAATGCACAGGTTAGCACTTACAACAACCCCGTTTATTGGTCGATCACAGGAAATCACTGAGATTAACGTGCTGCTGGATGATCCATCCTGCCGCTTGTTGACGTTAGTCGGACCGGGTGGCATCGGCAAGACGCGCCTGGCGGTGGAAGTCGCTTCACAGAAACGCGCTGTGTTTCCCGACGGCGTCTTTTTTGTGTCGCTTGCTCCGCTGAACCAGATAGACGATATTCTGACAGCTATCGCCGCAGCCATGCCCTTTTGTTTCCAGCAGGATCACCGTAGTCTGCATGAGCAGTTTTTTGCCTATTTACGAGAGAAAGATGCTCAACGTATGCTGCTGGTGGTAGATAACTTTGAGCACCTTCTGGATGGCGTGGATATCGTTTCCGAAATCCTGGCAACCACCACCGGCCTGAAAATCCTCGTCACTTCCCGCGAGGCGCTCAACCTCCAGGAAGAATGGGTTCGGCAGGTCACGGGCCTGGCCTATCCTGATCGAGAGGATGGCGAGCCGATCGCCGATTACAGTGCTGTGCAGTTGTTTATGGATCGGGCGCGCCAGATACGTGGCGATTTCGACCTGGCCGAAGACAGCAGAAGCGTGGTGGAAATCTGCCGGCTGGTAGAGGGGATGCCGCTGGCGATTGAGCTGGCGGTCGGCTGGCTCAAGACGCTCGCGCCCGCTGACATTGTCCATGAAATCCTGCACAATATGGATATTCTGGCGACCCGTTCGCGCAACCTGCCAGAAAGGCACCGGAGTATCCGCTCTGTGTTCAGCCAATCCTGGCAATTGATGCCAGAAGACGAACGCGACGTTTTCCAGAAGTTGTCGGTCTTTCGCGGCGGCTTCACACGCGAGGCAGCGGCAGGCGTAGCCGGAGCCTCGCTTCAGACATTGGCCGGGCTGATCGATAAATCGCTGGTGCGTTTGAACGCGGGTGGACGCTACAGTGTCCATGAATTGCTCCGGCAGTACAGCGCGGAACAGATGGCTGCTGCCGGGCAGACAGAAAGAGTCCAGCGGGCATACATCGACTATTATCTTGGTCTACTGCGCCAGCTTGAGCGCGACATTAAAGCGCGGCGGCAGGTTGCGGCGTTAGATACCATCGCGGCTGACTTTGAGAACATGCGCCATGCCTGGCAACTGGCCATCCAGCAAAGACAGAGTGTTGCGCTTCACCAGGCAGTGGAGAGTCTGCACCTGTTCGCCGATATGCGCGGACGCTATCACGACGTTGTACATCTGCTCCAGGCAGCGGTTGAGCAGTTCTCGCAGACCTCCAATCATCAGCAGGTGGAAATGCTCCACCGCATTCAGGCACGGCTGATACGCCTGATTTTGCTGGGTAATCTACGCATTGAAGGTGATGTGCGCCCCCAGATAGATCGCTGCCTGGCAGCCGCGCACGCACGCCAGGATCAGGCAGAGGTCAGTTTCTGCTTATTGGTATCAGGCATTGTCGCGGTATGGGAGGCAGGTGATGAAAGGCTCTATGCCAACTCCAAGGCGGCCATGCTCTTCCCGGAATGCGCTACGATGTGTGAGGCGCTCGGCGATTCTTTCTACCTGGCGGAAGCGCTGGCCTGGGGGGCAGCGATGATCGACAATGAGGAACACGATTTTGGCCAGGAGAGACTTAGGCAAAGCCTCGACCTGCGACGCGCAATCGGAGACCGCAACGGTATCGCCTGGATTACGCTCAACTTGACCGAAATCATGCTCGCGCAACTCAATTATATCGAATGTGAGCGGTATGCACGAGAGGCGCTGGTGTTGATGCGCGAAATTGGTAGCATCAAAGGCATGCTTCAGGCCATGGCTCAAGTGGCACAACTCGCCCTGTTAAAGGGCTGTCTGGAAGAAGCCCGGACGCTCGCTGAGCAGATGCGCGACCTGGCCAACGAAACCAGTAACCTCGACGGCAAAATGCTGTCGGCGGGTGTGCTGGCATTTCTGATCTGCGTAATGGACGAAGCGTATGAGGAAGGGGCAACACTGGCCAGGGAGAATCAGATCATTGCGCGGGAGCCGTTCTTCGGCAGTGGCAACGCTCAGAGCGAGCGTTGGACGCAAGTCGTTCAAACTCCTGGAAATACAGCGTTGCCAAGACATAGTTGCATCACTCAAAGAGCACGTTGGGGACAGGTGGTAGCGGACTGCGGGCTGGGACATTATGCCGCCGCCCGGCTCGGCTATGCCTCGTTATTTGGGGAACGCCTTGACGATCCCGGTCCGGCGACGATTTGCCTGGCGCTAGAAGCTACCGCCAGCGCTGATGAGGGTAGACTGGAAGAAGCTGTTGAACTCCTGGGTCTGGCCTTTCAGCAACCCGACTGGGCAAGCGGATGGCTGCATCGCTGGCCTCTAGTAGCACGCCTGCGCGCTGACCTGCTGCGTCAGCTTGGCGAGGAGGCGTATCAAGCCGCCTGGGAGCGCGGTGGCGACCATGACCTGGAGGCCTCTATCTGCTCGATCCTCAACGCCATGGACAACACGCCCCATCCCACCACTAACCACGCGTTGCTCGAACCCCTGAGCGAGCGCGAATTGGAAGTATTGGGCTTGATCGCCGCTGGGCTTTCCAACCGCGACATCGCCAGGCAGTTAGTGCTTTCGGTAGGCACGGTAAAGGTCCATACCCGCAACATCTACGGCAAGCTCAACGTCAACAGTCGCACGCAGGCTATCGCACAAGCCAACAGGTACCGTCTCCTATAACACCACTATACTCCCCTCGTCTGCCGCTAAAAATACCACCGTTTGGGCGGCGGGTTACCACTTTAGGTAGATCACACTACCACCGCCTATCGCTTATGCTTGGTACATCATCAATGAGCGACGCAGCTTAGAGATGAAAATGATCATCCGCCAACCCGAACTATAGCATGCGACGAAAAAGATGGGAGTAACACATGTATCCTTTTTCTTACACCGGCCTGAAAATTGTCCACGATCAGAAGGCTCAGGAGGCCCTGGGGCAACAATGCCTTGACGCAGAGCAAGCAACCCAAAAGCAGGGACTACTCCAGACGTTGAAGATGTTTCTTGCTCATTTCGATAACCATCTAGCTGGAAACAAGTAGGAACTCCTGCTTGACTGCGCTGAGACTTCAGCAAAGTCATTCTGACTGGCTGGAAACTTATTCAGAGCAACCGAGCGTTAGATCTGTTTCTGGTCTCACGGCACTGCCAACACCTGTTGGAAAGACAGTGCCATATTTTCCTGGAAGTCGCAAGCGTTTCCACTGACTGGTAAAGTGAAATATAGGCTCAATGCTGTCCTCTTTCACAGGTATACTGAAAAGCACAATCGAAAGCGTCCGGCTGCACAACGATGAACCATCGGCGCGCAAACGACGTGAATGTGAACATCAATATTCGTGAGGCAAAGAGAGGACAGACGATGACAGGCAACATGGTAGAATTTGAGGCTGCCGGGAGCAACGGCAAAACCGCCAGCGGCTACCTGGCGGTACCCGCGAGCAACAGGGGACCGGGTGTCCTGGTCCTGCACGCGTGGTGGGGACTCAACGGTTTTTTCAAGCATCTCTGCGAGCGACTGGCCACAGAGGGCTTCGTGGCGCTGGCCCTTGACCTCTATCACGGCCGAATAGCTACCAGCATCGACGAGGCGGAGCAGCTTATTTCCACCCTCAACAACGACGAAG
>JALYVR010000044.1 GCA_030853145.1 Chloroflexota bacterium
GAGCGAGGCTCTGGCAACTCAGGGCTATACCACACATCTAATTTTTATTGGCGATCCCCACAAGCCCGCGCTAGAACCGCGCGTCGATGGCCGTCTGCTACTCAAGCGCTGGTCCCAGTGGGTCAGCAAGTACTACCCCCACGGTGTGTACGATGGCGAGGAACAGAAGCTCTACGACTACAACGAGAGCGTGCCCTACCATATTTATGAAGAGATCGTGCGCCCGGCGGCGGCCGAGGGCAAGATGGTGGTCATCATGGGCGAGGACTGGCATACGGCCGAAGCGATGTGCCGCACCTCCGACCTGCTGAACTGGTTTGGCGTGCGCCGCCAGGTCCTGATGCTCTGGAACCTCAACAGCCTGATGTCGCTGCATCGCATCAACTGGGGGCGCCTCAACTTTGTGACCACGCTCTGCACCGTCAGCAAGTACATGAAGCACAAGATGTGGGAACTGGGCGTCAATCCACTGGTGATCCCCAACGGCATCCCGGCCCGCCACCTGAACCCGGTTGATCCCGACGTGGGGAAGCGCCTGCGCGATATTGCGCGCCAGGGGGACCCGCGCCGCCTCTTCCTCTTTAAAATCGGCCGCTTCGATCCCGATAAACGCTGGATGATGGCCATAGAGGCCGTCGCGCGCCTCAAGCATAGCGGGCGTCCGGTGTCGCTCTTTGTGCGCGGCGGCATCGAGCCACACGGGGCCGATGTGCTGCGCCATGCCTATAATATCGGGCTGACGGTTCGCGACGTGACGGCCCAGCGACCGACCATAGAGCAGTGCGTTGAGGCTATCGCCAGCGCCGGTCCCGCCGATATATACAACCTGCGCTTCTTCCTCCCCGAAGAGTTCGTGCGCAGCATCTACAGCGCGGCGGACGCCACCCTGGCCAACAGCGGACACGAACCCTTCGGCCTCGTGGCTCTGGAGGTCATGGCGGCCAAAGGCATCGCCGTCACTGGTAGCACCGGCGAGGACTACGCCATCTCCTTCGAGAATGCCATTGTCACCGAAACCGATGATCCCGATGAGATCGTTGGATACCTGCTGTACCTGGGACGCCACCCTGACGAGCAGGAGCGCATTCGCTGCGCCGGGTTTCGCACCGCCGAGCAATTTCTGTGGGACCAGGTGATCGAAAACCTTGTAGGGAAGCTAGAATTTCTCGCACGGAAGCAAGACATTGTGCTGACTTGAGTGAGAGGAATCTGTCATGGTTGCAGATCTGGCAATCTATACCGTGGTGCATCAGCCGCGTCGTTTGAAGCTGCCCGCGCAGCCGATCCCACGCGGTGCCTCTATTGAGGACATTGTGTGCTGTCTGTTCGATGAGCGCATGAACGAGCGCTACTTCCGCAAGGTGGCCCATTATAGCTACTATCCCGCCGCGCGCATGTTCCTGGATCTTGTGCGTCAGGGCCTGCATCTCTCCATCGGCTTCTCGCTCTCGTTCTTGCGCCAGGCCGAGGCCTGGGACCCCAACCTGCTGGACCTCTTCCGCGAACTGGTGGCCGAGGAGCACGTTGAGATCATCGGTGTCGAGCCGTATCACAGCTTCCTGTTCCTGCTTGATCTGCCAGCCTTTGTCACACGTATGCGCTGGATGGCCGACGAGATCGAGCGCATCTTCGGCAAACGTCCTACGGTCACCGACACCACCGAGATGTGCATGTCAGCCACGCTCTATAATGCCCTGGATAGCGCCGGCTTCAAGGGCGCAGTGATGGATGGACGCCCTTGGGTCATGGAATGGCGCGAGAGCACCCACCTGTATACCTATGGCGACGATGGGCCATACGCGTGTCCCATCGAGTCGAAACAGACCCCCGGCCGGGGCAGGCGCGCCTCCACGAAACCGTCGGCGACCGGCGAATACGAGAAGGCTCCTTACCTGTTGACCCGTCACCTCGAACTGAGCGACGACGTGGGCTACCGCTTCTCAAATACCGGCTGGTCCGGATTCCCACTCTACGCCGCCACCTACGCCGACTGGATCGCGCGCACCTGGGGCGATTTCCTGTTTCTCGGCTGGGATTTCGAGACCTTCGGCGAGCATCACCGCCAGGACAGTGGCATCTTCGAGTTCATGCGCACCCTGCCCGGCGAACTCGCACAGCACGGGGTCCAGACTCTCACTCCGGGCGAGGTGATCGCCAAATTTGGCGCGCCCCCCTCCACGCACCATCTGCCCTTGCCGATCTATCCCACCACATGGGCTGGCAGCGGCGGCATGGAATTCTTCTTAGGCAACAGCGCACAGCAGACCATCCTGCAACTCATGAGTCATGTCTACGGCATGGCCAGGTTGACCGAGAACCCTGACCTGCTCGACCTCGCTATCTGGCTAGCGCAATCCGATAACCTGCACCTGATCCAGTGGTTCGGGCGCAGCGGACCGGAGGCCGAGGTCTCTGCCTACTTCACGCCGCGCGAATGGTGGGACCTGGGACCCGAGCGCATTATCCACGAGCAGCAGCAAGTGTACATCAACACCCTGCGCGCGATGGAACCCTACCTCCCCGCGCGCATGGCCCGGCGCGAACAGCACCAACCATCTGCTAAAGCGCCTCGCCGCAAGCGCGAAGAAGCGGCTGAGGTAGAGGTCAGGAGACCCCACCACAATCTGGGTAACAACTCCGTGCAGTATCGTTTGCAAAAAGATCTTGCCTAGACAAGGAGAATTATGTAAGATAGAACAAGACCATTGCTGCACCTCTGGTTAGCCAGCGAAGGGCGGCGCGAGCGGAACACGTGGCACGCCACCACCGCCAATAGAGGTCGGGCCGTTGTTATTGATGACTTTCACAGCGGCCATGATCTTTCCAAAATCCGTGGCGAGAGCTTGATCCTGGCTCACCGAATGTCCCGTCGCATTCTGGAACGCCACATCGGCACTATGCTCCACACACAACGCATTATAATCCCCACCAGTATCGTCAACAACATAGGCCCCATAGTTCTGAAACGCCTGGAAGAGCTTCTTCCCGCTCGCGCTCGTTATACCGAGACTCGCAGCAGTGATCCCTGGTGGCAGGGTCAGCAACGACCCCATGACCAGCGCGGGATTCGTTCCCTTGTACTGCGTCGGAGCGCCTCCATCGGCCAGGGGAGCAGGCCAGCGATGTCCCTGGCCCGTCGTATCATAGTGCAGCCACTTGCCCCAGATGTCGATCTTGAGGGCGTGCCGAATGGGCTGCGCATCCACCAATTCGCCCATGCGAATACTGCCACCAATGCTTGACATCCCCGAACCTCCATGACCTCCCGTAATACCATCACTATAGAGGCTTGATTGGCCAAACCAGGTACCGTAGAGCGGGCCACCAACCTGACAGCGGGCCGTGATATTGAAACTGACCAGGGTTCGTCCATCCGGCTCTAGAAACGCTGATGAACTGTTGGGAGTTGAATAGATACCGCCCGAGGTGACAGCGTCAGGGATAATGAGACGAGCGGGTACGTGCAGGGGCTGCGCGGCTTCAGGATGCCATTGTGCTTGCTGCTGAGGCCTGGTACCCGCACAACGACCCTGCAAAAAGGTGGCCGGCATATAGGTTGGGACCAGGGGGTCGCTTGCCTTCGTGGGAATAAACCAGTCAATATCGGTGCCAAAACCACGCGAGTCAATGAAGGCATCAACGTATTGCGCGTGCGAACCGATGGGCATATTCCAGATACTATTGCTGGCGAAGGGCCAGAGTTCAGGATTGCGCGTGCCGGAAGCGGCTGACGTGGGTTGAACCGTAGTGGTGGGCCTATCTTTTTGTGGTGCCACATGTATAGCGATAGTAGAAGCATCCGGAGTGACAGTGAGCAAAACGTATGAGGTTGAACCACCGGGTACGGGTGCTGTGATCCGGTGGGTAAAGAAAAACGTGCCAAGCAGGACGCCGGCGAGGAGGACGCCCGTGCTTACCAGCAGGATAGGATGACGAAAGCGGGATGACGGTTTCAAGGCAGCCTCCATGCGGCAATTCAATGATACGATGTTGTACAAATAGCATAGCATAGGACCGGTAATGCTTCATGGTGTGTGCAGCTTTCTAGACAAAAAGTACCTGGCCTTCCATGGATCAGGACACGTTCTACCACATGACCGCTCTCTTATGACAAGAACCCCTGGCAAAATTCCCTCACAAGGTATATAATATAAGAACAAATTTTCCACATTTGTCCGCGTCAATCAGAATACTAGAGCGGGGGCGATTGGCCCCTGTCAGCAAAAATTGAACATCCCCCTTCTACCGGGGTTCGTCTGTCCATAGACCCCGGCCTGGTCATAAGGAGTCCCTTGTGTTAGAAGAACTCGAAAACGTTGCTTGGCAGAAGTTGAGTCACGCGTATGGCGAGACCCTTGATACACCCGGCATGATAAGAAATATAGCGTCCGACGATAGCTCTGTCCGCGCTCAGGCGCTATTTAGCCTCTCCCACGATATCTGGCGCCAGGAGACGGCCTACGAGGCAGTGACCCCATTTCTCATAGAGTTGCTTGCAGCCCCCACGACACCCGACAAGGGCGCTCTGCTCGTGCTGCTGGCACGCCTTGCGATGCCGCAGACATACCAGCAGCAGCACGAGCTACGCGCTCTCGACACGCTGGAAGCAGCAGATCAACAACCAGCCTGCATTGTACAGGCGCGCGCAGCCGTTCGCCAGGGACTCGCGACGTACCTCGCGCTGCTGGATGAGCACGATCCCAGGGTGAGAATGTGCGCGGCCTATACACTGGCTCACCTGTGGGAGTGCGCCGCGACCAGTATCCCCAGGATGCTCACAGCATTCGTCCAAGAGCATGACCCACGTGTGAGGGCCAACCTGCTACTGAGTCTGCAGATGCTGAACAGGCACGAGTGCAGCGCGGAGACGACCGACCTGTTCTTGCATACTGTAAACTCCAGGGAAGAGCCGCTGGTCAAACTGACGGCAGCCATGGCGCTGACGCGGCAGGCAAAGGAAAAGACGCCGCGCCGGGCAATGCGCATCCTGGTCAACGCCATCGCACGGCCGGAACTCATCGCCGAGGAGTACGACGAGCTACCATGGACCACTGGCAGCCTCATTGGCGACATCAGCATGACCCTGCGTCACCTCAGACCCGGTATGGCCAGGATCGCCATCCCCGCGCTGATCGACGCCCTGGCAACCGTCGGCGTGTATAGCGCGCTGAGCATCACGCAGACCCTGCTCTACCTGGCCTTCAACGACAAGAAGGAGCGCGCGCTCAGCCTCCCGCAAGAGTTGACGAGCGAACAGCGCCTGGTACTCAGCGTGATCAGCAATTGCCTCAGCGCCTGGGGCACTAACAGTCCCGTGTATACTGTATGGGAGGCAGCTTGTCTAGCAGACTTCCAGAATAGATTGGCGAGCTAAAGAAACGCCAGTATCTTCAAGGACAGGTTAAGGTCCGCGCAAAAACTGGGAGTTATGGCCTATTTTTCACTGCCTCATGCCCGAATAAATTGACACATGTTGGTCTATTTAGTAGACTCACTATCAGTGAACTCGTAAACAGAGTATGAGGTTAGTGTAGATATGTCGCAATTTCACCCGGTTCCGCAGCAGCAGTTCGAGGATATCGGCTACGACTATGTTGAGGTAGTGGAAGAGCTATCATTCACAGAGGACATACCGGCTACTGCGCCGCTTGCGCCTTCTCTGCCCAGCGCATACATGGGTGCCAGGCAGTATCCAACAGTTACAACCGAGCAGCTTGAATACAATGTGAGAGAGCTGTCAACTACCGCCGCTCCCCTGTTGAAACCAAAGGCAACGCCCTCTACCGATAAGGTCAAGGTACCCGCGACATCTACCCAGACCCCATCGTCGCTCACAGCCGCGCTGCAAGCCACCATGTCTCCCAAGACCACGGGGCGCATAGTGATCATCCCAGGCACGCGCACGGCGGCCAGGAAGCAGCAGACCGATGAGATCGTCACGCAGCCCCACAGGATGAGCCCACGGCTCAGGCATGGGGTTGTTTTCGCCGTGCTCCTGGGCATGGTAATCACCTCACTACTCACACTTTCACCGCTTACCGGCGGACAGTATGGCTTGCCTATTTTGCAGAATTTCGGACACTGGCTTCAGAACCCGCTAGACTGGACAATCCCAGCCCACATGGCGCCAGCTCAGGCCCAGATGAATAATCACCCGGCGAACGCGAACATGCCACCGATGAACCTGCCAAAGAGCCAGTATGTGGCCATCGCGCAGCAAGATGCCATCGACGCGGGCATCTCCCCGGTCTATTTTGTGCGCCAGATCTACCTGGAGAGCGGCTTTAATCCGAACGCCGCCTCGCCTGCCGGAGCGATAGGCATCGCGCAATTCGAGCCATCCACCGCCGCCGGGCTAGGCATCGATCCGCGCAACCCTGTTCAGGCGCTGCGTGGGGCGGCGCGCCTGATGGCAAGCTACGCTAAAAACTATGGTGGTGACTATGCCAAGGCCCTGGCGGCCTACAATGGTGGATCCGGCACGGTCCAGAATGCTGTCCAGAACTGCGGCGCAAACTGGCTCAATTGTCTTCCCGGCGAGACGCGCAACTATATCCACGTTATTATGGGCATCTAGCAGCAGAGCAACAAGATAGGGGTGCCGGCTCAACTGGTACCCCTATCTTGTTGCTCTGAAACTTACCAGAACAGCCACTCGTGTATTCTCTGGTTAACATAACGGGGTTATACAGGTAGCCTCTACCACTCAAAACGGCATATTTAACGCAGCGGCTCTACCCAGAAAGGAAGGTAGGCAAGCATGGGCAAGTTTGTAAGAAATATCCTCATCGGCATTGGCATCGGCCTGCTCATCGCGCCGATGCGCGGCGAAGACATGCGCCGCTACCTGGCTCAAAACTTTCAGGAGCTTTTCGGCTCTCTCTCCACAAACAACCAACCGGCTCCGTACAGCCAGCGCATCCCAGGCAAAGTTTCGCCGATGGAGCGCAATTTACAGGGCATCGCTGAAGACGCCTTGCACCCTAGCGTGAAGGACTCGCTGCTCACAGCCACATTCACACCGGCCTACCCTGAGTACGTCAACCCGGAGACGAATCCTGACATCTAGACGCTTCTCTCGTAGCCACGGCAAGCCTCGCTTGTCCTCTAGAGAGCCAGTAAAGTAATTCAAGCAACGACCCGAAGCTCAGTAGAAGGTGCCAGGCCATGCAGATTGTGGACCACGGCGCAGCGGCGATAACGAGTCGCCGCTGCGTTCAGGAGCAGAGTGCGATTGACACTTGATTTCGCCATTACTACGGAGTCACCACCGTCATCGGCGCGCGCTCCTCACTCTTCTCACCATGCGACTTTGCAACACGGGCCTCTTCCAAAGCGGGATCACGACCAACGAAGATGGTAACAACTGCACAGAAGGCGCACGCAATGAGGGCGAAGAAGAAGGTGTCATTCATACCCATCGTCATGGTCTGTTGTCCGATGCAGACATGGAGAGCAAATGGCTGGAGATGCTGACCAGTCTGAGCAATGCATGCCGCGCTCGCCTCCTTGAGGTGCGTTGGAGCCATCTGGGTCAAGTAGCTGGTGAGAACAGCCACACCGACCGCTCCAGCGACAGTTCTGGTCGAGCTCGTCAGCGAGGTCGCCCTGGCCATCTGCTCTTTGCTGACCACTGAGACCGTCAAGGTTTGCAGTGGTTGCATAAAGAGGCCCAGACCCAGACCGCGCAAGATCAGCCAGAATTGCAGATCGGCACCCGTTGTCGTCACGGTCAGGCGTGTGAAACCGAACATAGAACCAGTGATGAGGATGGCTCCGCTCACCGCGAGGACACGCGGCCCGACCCGATTGTAGAGCCTCCCGCTGAACGCCAATCCCACGGCCATGGCCAGGCCCTGAGCGATCACGATCTCGCCGGTCGTGAGAGCGGACAACTGTTCCACGCGCTCGAAGAAGACCGGCACAAGGAACAGGCTAGCGAAGAACACCGCAGAAGAGACCCAGGCCAGCACGTTTGCGACCGTGAAGGTGTAGTTGCGGAACAGGCGGAGATCCATCACCGGGTCTTTGACGAGCAGTTCGACCAGAACAAAGGCAAAGAGCAGGACAAACCCGGCGAGAAGCTCGCCGATGACGATGGGACTGCTCCAACCATTGGTGCCGGCCAGAGTGATGCTGTACACCAGCACCGTGAAGCTCGCCATGGCCAGCACCAGTCCGAGCCAATCAAACCGCCGGGTCTCCGGCAGCCTGTCGAGGCGCTCAGCCTCCTGTTCATCAGCCTTGCCGCGCAGCACGAGAAGCGCCAGCAGAAAAGCGACGACCCCGATCGGCAGATTGATCAGAAAAATCGCGTTCCAGTTCGCGATGGTTGCCAGATACCCTCCAAGGGTCGGGCCAAAAGCCGGGCCCAGCAGGACGGGGATCATCAGTAAGGCGGTGGCCCCGGCACGCTCGGTAGGATCAAAAAGGCGAAAGATGATCGCCATGCCCACGGGGAGCAGTGCTCCACCACCAATTCCCTGGAAGATGCGGAAGGCAATCAAGGCCGGCTCGTTCGGAGCAAACGCGCACAGCGCCGAACCCAGGGTAAAGAGGCCTAAAGCGAGCAGAAAGATCGTTTTTGAGCCGACCCGATCGCTGATATAGCCGATAATCGGGATCACTGCCGCATTGGCAAGTAGATAGCCCGTCCCGATCCAGGTACTGGTTTGATACTCTGTATGGAATGCAGTGGCGATCTGCGGCAACACCACGCTGACAATGGTGACATCCAGGACTGCCATCAGCAGGCCAAGGCCAATCACCAGCGTGGCCTGCCATCTGTACGTGAGATGCATCTTTTTCCCTCCATATCTCCCTTGAGGAGAGAACTGGATTTTCGTTTGAATTCGTTATCGGGTCCATACCTACGAAAGGTGGCCTTCCTTGACGGAAAGAGGGGTCCCAGGAGTGCCTTTCCCTGTCTCCAGGTAGGACTTCAAGCTGCCCAGGAAGTTCTCCCACCATGCACGTGTTATTTCATAGCGCCTATCAGCCTGAGCGAACTGGTCATGTTTGAAGATGAGTTTGGTCCCGTTGTGAACAGGCTCAAGCTGCCAGGTAACGCTGGTCCCGATCCAATGCCCAGTGGAAGGGCCTTGCCTGGTAATCCAATGCACTTTCTCGTCCTGCTCCAGTTCGGCCACCTCAAATTGAATGACAAACGTCCCCTGGCTAAAGCGAAATTCAGCCAGTGTGCCCACCTCTGGAGTGACACTCAAATCGTCGGTCCACCAACGAGCGATTTCCTCGGGGCTGGTTAGGGCACTCCAGACACGCTGCGGGGACGCTTCTATGGTCAGTTCTTTGACAATAGCTGCCATCATTGTTCCTTTCTACTTCCATGTCGCCCAGCGACAATACTTAACTTACAGGTTAAGTATAAGAGAAAAAGGGAAGGATGTCAAGGTGGGTATCCTGTGCTCGATCTTTCAGCTCTGCCTGGACATGCTCTCATTTATAATAGAGAGGTGCTTTCTTGAGGCATGAAGCACTCACGAGAGAGCCGGGGCTTGAATAGTGCGTCACAGGTCGAGATGGGAAGAGGAAAGCACCGAGGCCAGCGCGTCGAACAGAGATGGCCAGCCACCTTCAGCTCGCGCACGTCGCTCTGGGACTCTCAGCCCTTCATGGGTCAGCACGACTTCCGTCATGTTACCCTGGTCAAGAAATTCCAGCGTGACGATGGTTCCCCAGCTCTGCGCTGCTCCGCCGGACCAGGTGTAGACCAGTTTTTCGGGGGGAACGAACTGCAGATAGGTGCCGACCAGGGAACTGCCGTCCTCCAAATCGAAACAAAAGGACCCGCCTACCCGCGCGTCGAGCGAACGCACAGTCATGTTCATGCCCCTGGGTCTCAACCAGGACTCCAACGCGACAGGCGTAATCCAGGCACGGAACACGCGCTCTCGTGAGGCTGTAAACATCCGTCGCAGGACAAGGGTGGTGTCGTTATGAGATGCTGAAGGGATCATCAGGGTCTTGCTCCTCTTCTGATGTAACTTGCAGGTAGGTGTCCAGGGAGTCCAATTGGGCTTCCCAGAACTGCCGGTAGTGCTCAAGCCAGGTGGCTACCTCTTTCAGGGGACGGGCAGCCAGGCGAAAACGGTGCGTTCGTCCGTCCTTGCGATGCAGGATCAACTCAGCGTGTTCCAGCACCCGTAAATGTTTAGAGATCGCTGGCACCGAGATCGAGAAGGGCTGCGCCAGTTCTGTGCCTGAAGCCTCCCCGTGGGTCAGGCGTGCTAAAATGGCCCGGCGGGTGGGGTCAGCGAGTGCAAAAAAGACGGTATTGAGTTGCTCTGACGAATCGTTAACCATATCGTTAAGTATAAGATGATCGTGAAGTGGTGTCAAGGGTCGCTTTCCCCGTTGGTGGCTCTTCCTCACTTTGCGTGAAAACTCTAACATACGTAAAGGACCAATCCACATGAACTGGCTTCGCAGCCGATTCTCACTTTTGTGTGTCCGCTCCAGCGTTCCAGAATCACGCAAAGTGAGGAAGAGCCTGACAAAAGGGACCACTTTAAGACAAATCGGCCAGTACTCGCCATCACTCAGCCCGGTGAAACCGCAGCGATTGCCTGCCGCACTTATGTTCAGCGAGAAACCCGTGTAGGAAGGGAGGTCGGGGGTAATGCCTTCTGGCATGCCGCCTCCGAAAGGCACACGCACAAAGTGGCCGAATTCGTTTTCACCGACGCGAGCAATTCTCAAAAGTCATCGTCCCTACGAAGATCCAGCCAGCAGCCCAAACTTGACTTTCCCCACGTCTCCAACGTACAATTTGATATGTCCATATGGAGATATCCTGGCACTAGCCACCTGTCCAGCAGTAAGGAGCAACAAAAGCTATGAGCGCGACCGTCCTACAGAGCGAGGAGGCTCTGCTGAGCCGTATTCGCCGGCAGCAGCTAATCGAGTCCGTTGAGCATATGAGTCCGATCTACCTGGAGGGTATCAAGCGCATCCTGACCGTCTCGGCCGATACCGAACTCATCAGCGCGCCGGCCTATTACCATGCCGCCATCCACGCGCCTACCCTGAACGCCTTCGGGTCGGCGGTCTCCATCATCCAGGACGAGCTGGGGCACGCGCACATCGCCTATCGCCTGCTGCGTGACCTGGGTGTTGACTCTGAGAAGCTGATCTTTGAGCGCGAGCCCCGTAACTTTAAGTACCCCTACGCCTTCGATGTGCCCCTGGATAGCTGGGTAGAACTCGTGGTCGCCAACGCCTTTTATGATCGCGCCGGCTATACTCTGCTGGGCGACATCTATAAAAGCACGACCTTCGGCCCCTGGAAGCGGGCGCTGGTCAAGGTTGACAAGGAAGAGACCTTCCACCTGCGCCACGGCGAGCAGTGGATGCGCAAGCTGAACCAGGATAGCAGCGGACACGAGGCGCTACAGCAGGCCGTTGACTGGATGTTCATGCTGACCGTCGAGTGGTTTGGCCTGCCGGACGACCTCAAGAAGCACGGCGAGCAGCTTGAATACGGCTTCAAGGGTCACAGCAACGACGAGCTACGCCAGATCTGGATGTCCACCGCCGTACCTCTCTGCGACGAACTGCACCTCAAGGTGCCCGCGCACTTCGACGAGGGCCAGCAAAAATATGTCATCGATTGTGCCTTTCCGGCGCACTTCGACGCGCAGGCCAAGCACTGGCTGCTTGAGGATGGTCCTTGCACCTGGGACGATGTGATGAAGCGCTGGAAGGCCAGGGGACCGAGCAACGACGAGTTCGTAGGCATGGTGCAGCGCGGCAAACGCGAGATGCTGCGTCTGCTAGAGCAAGACTCATGAGCACCAGCTATCCATCATTGCAGACCCACGCCGCCAGCGATACAAGCTGCCCGGCCCTGTGGGACGCCCTGCGCGACGTGATGGACCCCGAACTTCCGATCAGCGTGGTGGACATGGGTCTGATTATCGCGCTCGCGCAAGACGCTGGCAACGTGCATATCAAGCTCACCTTCACAGCCATGGGCTGTCCCGCCATGGATTTCATTATGGACGACATTCGCGCTCGCCTCCTAAAGGAGCCTGGGGTGGACAAGGTACAGATCGAGGTTGTGTGGGACCCCGTGTGGACGAAGAACCGGCTGAGCGAGGACGGCATCGATATTATGCGCACCTGGGGGATATCGGCATGACATATCATGTACGGGCTGGGCTGGCCTCGCATCACGAATTCGGTCCGCGACGCGAGGCGCTCGATGAGAGCCGCGTCTGGCAGGTCTACGCGCGCCGCAAATACGAGGAGCCGCTGCACGAGATCGGCAACGTGATGGCCGATGACATGGAGCTGGCAAAGGTATACGCCCGCAGCATCTACGACGAGTTCTCCTGGATCGAGATGGTGCTGGTGCCACGCGAGAGCATCGTGATGGTGATCGAGTCGTAGTCGTAGTTGTAAAGGTGGGCCAAAGTTATGACAAGCACAAGCACGCGCGTAGACCACGAGGCGCTCTTCGCGGTCCTGGCCTCGCTGGCTGACAACAAGCAGGCCATCGGGCGGCGCTACGCCTACTGGAGCAACGGGGCGCCCGCATTAGAGGCCGCCGTGGCTGCCGCCGCTATGACCCAGGATGAACTGGGACATGCGCGCACGCTCTATCCCCTGCTCGACAATTTCGCGCAGGCCGAGGCCGATCCGCAGCAGGTTGAGCCTGAGACGCGCACCCTGCGCTATCACCTGGCGTTCCTCGACCACGACTTCCAGGGCTGGTCCGATTTTGTGGCCACAAACTTCCTGCTCGACAGCGCCCTGACGACCTTCTTTGAGGCGGCACTAAGCTCGACCTACGAGCCACTACGCCAGCGCGCGCGCAAAATCGTGCAGGAGGAACATATTCATAGCATGCATGCCGAGGGCTGGGTGCGACGGCTGGCGAACGTGGGCGGCGCGGTGCGCAGGACGCTCGCGCAGTCGCTTGCCAGTCTGTGGGACGAGACGCTGTGCTGGTTCGGCCCAGACGACGATACTGCCATGCAGCGCCTGCACCAGGAAGGCATCATCGATGCTGTACCCAACGAGCTGCGCAATCGCTACCTGCACAAGATCATGCCGGTCCTCAACGGCGTGGACCTGGAGATGCCCGTGTCCTTCAACGCGGAAACCAAAGTCTGGGAGCCGGCCCAGGAGCTGCCGTGGACCCGCTGGGATAGCGTCAGCCGCCGCCTGAGTTCATAATGCGTCCCTACAAGGATGACCTCGATGGGATATAATAAAAACGAAGCCAGCATACGTAGAGGCCACCCTGACGGGCGCCCTGATCAGAGCGCTCACGCGGGTCACCCGCAAGTGTTATGCCCATATTGTGATTCAACCGAGACCGAGCTTTTCGCTTTGTTCGGCCAGCAGTTGCTCACTGTGCAATATTATTGCAACGCCTGTCATACACCTTTTGAACGCGTCAAAGATGATGATGTTCTGGAAGCGGCCAGGCAGCCCTGGCCTCCGCAAGCACGAAAGGAAGATCAACCGTGACCACAACCACAGAGCGGACCTTAGTCAATTACAGTGTCACCAACGGCATCGCCGTGATCGAGCTGAGCAATGCGCCCGCCAACACCTACAGCTACGAAATGATGAGCCAGCTTGACACAGCTATTTTGCAGGCGCGCTTCGACGAGAACGTGCATGTGCTGGTGCTGCGCGGGTCAGGCGAGAAGTTCTTCTGCGCCGGGGCGGAGATCAGCATGCTCAATTCCGTCACGCCGACCTTCAAGTACTATTTCTGTCTGCACGCCAACGAGACCCTGATGCGCCTGGAGCAGACGCCCAAGCTGGTGATTGCCGCCCTCAACGGACACACAGTTGGCGGCGGTCTGGAGATCGCCCTGGCCTGCGATATCCGCATCGCGCGGCGCGGCGCCGGCAAGGTAGGACTGCCGGAGATCAACCTCGGCGTGCTCCCCGGTACCGGCGGCACCCAACGCATGGCGCGCGCGCTGCCTAAGAACAAGGCCATCGAGCTGATGACCGAAGGCAAGTTGATGAGCTTTGAGGAGGCGCAGGAACTCAACCTCATCAACTACATCTACGAATCGGACAACTTCTGGGACCAGGTCATAGCCTACGCCCAGCAGTTCTGCCCGCCCAACCGCGCCTCCAAGACCGTCGGCCGCATCAAGCGCGCCGTGCAGTCCGGCGCCGAAGTCGCCTTCTCCGAGTCCCTGGCCATCGAGCGCGAGCTGCAACAACTCTGCTTCCAGAGTGAGGATGCCAAAGAGGGTCTCGCGGCATATGCCGAGAAGCGCCAGGGCAACTTCGCGGGACGCTAGCCGAGGATAAACGTCCGTAGGGCGTGGCTTGCCTCGCCATCCTGGTGGTTACAGGGACGGCGAGGCAAGCCA
>JALYVR010000570.1 GCA_030853145.1 Chloroflexota bacterium
TGGAGAAACTGGGCTATCAGGTCGAGGTACAAACCCCCGCTCAGGTTGCTTGAGTGCGCATTGGATATTTATTTTTCAGGAGAGGAGTGTTGAAACATGATTTTGTCATTTCGGAGGACTGTAACAGTTGTGATTATGATGCTCGTATTACTGCTCGGCATGCCGGGTTGGGCGATCCGGGCGGAGTCAACCGCCCCGGCGATGCTTCACAGTAGCACCATGCACACCGTTCATCACTCAACGGCTTTCACCTGTCCGCCGCCACCTCGTATCTGCATACCGCCAGGCCACTAAGAACCGTTATCTTTACCGGCGGCTGATGGTGTGAGCAGGCCCTATCTACCACGTATGCCTCTCAGGGAGTTTAAGGATCTCTGAGAGGCACACGTCGCACTAGACGCTCATGCTTACCAGCACGCAAGGCGAGCCAGCGTTCGCTCGCGCCCCAGCAAGGACATCGTCTCAAAGAGCGGTGGGCTGACCGTTCGACCAGTCACGGCAACGCGCAAGGCCAGCAGCGCCTGCTTCGCCTGTATCTCTATGGTACCGAGAAGCACACGCACCATGTCCTCGATAGCGGGCGCTGTCCATTCGGTTGCCCTGAGCGCCCCAGCTACCTGCTGGATGAACGCCCTGGCCTCAGCAGTCAAGAGCTTGTTCACGGCCTTCTCGTCGTATGCGATCTCATCCATAAAAAAGATATCCACATACGGCGGCACCTCACCCAACGTATGAACACGCTCCTGAACCTGTGCCACCAGGTCTACGAACCAGGACCAGCGCGCACGGATCGTAGTTTCAGTGGCGAGACCAGCCGCAACGACAAACGGCAGGCAGAGTTCCGCGAACTCCACCCGGCTCTTCCTGCGCAGGTACACGCCATTGACCCACCTGAGCTTCTCCTCGTCAAAGACGGCGGCGGCTCTATGCACCTCGTAGATGTTAAATTCGCGAATAACCTCTTCTCGCGTGAGAAACTCGCGCCCCTCGCCTTTGGGAGTCCAGCCCAACAGAGCCAGGTAGTTGAACAACGCCTCGCCCAGGATACCCTGCTCGCGAAACGAGAGCACCGAAAGCTCGCCCTTGCGTTTGGCGATCTTGCCCCGCGTTGCTGTGAGCAGGTGTGAACAGTGGGCAAACCCTGGCGGCTCGACATCCAGGGCTTTGTAGATGAGCACCTGGACGGGCGTATTGGAGATATGGCCTTCGCCCCTGATAACATCGCTCATCTCCATCGTGATATCGTCGATCACGACCGCGAAATTGTACAGCGGCATACCATTCGAGCGCATGATGAGCGGGTCTCCGATGGTGCGCGAGTCGAACTCAATGCGCCCGCGAATCATGTCCTCGTAGGCGACGATCTCGTTATCAGGAACCAGCAAACGCCAGCCCGCATGGCGCCCTTCGGCCTCCCTGGCAGCTCGCTCCTCTGCCGTCAGCTTGAGGCAGGCGCGGGAGTATTTGTACGCCACCTTTTGCAGATCTGCTACCCGGCGCTCCTGCGCCAGTTCCTCAGAGGTGCAATAGCAGGGGTAAACGGCACCCCTGTCCTTGAGCAGCTCAAAGTACTGCTGGTACAGGTGCATGCGCTGTGTCTGGTAGTACGGCGCGAAGGGGCCGCCAATATCGGGTCCCTCGTCCCAATCCAGCCCCAACCAGCGCATCTCGCTGATAACAACAGCCTCCCATTCAGGCAGTGAGCGCTCGCGATCGGTATCCTCGAAACGCAGAATAAATTGCGCCCCCTGGTTACGGCACCAGAGCCAGTTAAACAACATAGTATGCGCGTTGCCTACGTGGATCGGCCCGGTGGGGCTGGGCGCAAAGCGCAGGCGCATGTGCTGATTCGCCATGATTGTATCCTTCAGAAGAGCTATGACAGAGCACAGTCCTCTATGGTAGGAGAAAAATGGAGTACGAGTGATAACTGCTAACGTAGCTATTGCTGTGGCGGGTCCTGACGGATGTGAGTATGGAGAATGCCAAAGGAGTAGCGCCACTGTGCGAGCGCTTCAATCCACCAGGCGAGACCTGCATCAACAAGAGGAGTACATATCCTCATGCTTTTCGCAGGGTTATCCCCTGGTGCTTGCCCTCCTGAGATTGCATACATATGAATTCTTTCCTGTAATTTCTCTGTGTACGCGCCTGAAATCGTCCTCGTGGGTGACAACGCGTCTTTACATACTCTACTATAACCGTTGGGAAGCGGTGTGTCAAGAACAGGCGCGCAATACAGGGCTACGCAAAAGTCGTGCCCTGATGCTGCACTTGGGACGGTATGTTTCGTAGCTGCGCGATGTATCGCGCCTGGCGAGCCAGTCGACAAGGTAGCCAGGCGTGATACATCACGCGGCTACGAAGGACGAGCAACTTTTGCGTAGCCCTATGCAATAGCGAAAGTCGCTCATTCTTCGTAGGTGCGTGACCTGAAAAGCCTTTCACATCAGAAAATGCAAACGAGTGCATCTCTTGTGAAAGGCTTTTCAAACTGGGGGTTTCATCCAGATAGCGCTAACTCAAATGGTGGTTTTCAAGGGGCAATGTCGCGTCTCTTTTGCCTGTTTAGGGCGATTAACCTTGACAATCTGGTGCTCTTTACTCTATACTTCTAGGAGTGTGGTAAACCATTAAGTCTGAAAAGCCTTTCTTATTTTCAATGCCTTTCAGTACAAAGGCTGCCCTTTCAAGAGAAAAGGTTTTCTCCCCCTTCACCGAAGAAAGGAATCTTTCGATGATTGCACAATGGAATTTTCCCCTTTTCCGGTACCGTCTCCATCTAGCTCTCAGTCGCTTGCTGGGATGTTTGTTCTCTTTCGGGAATGCGTCCGCCACTCATGCTACAGCGACAGAATCCTCCGGTTCACAGCTCTTTATCGGTCGCCCTATCTCAAGCTTGATCCGAAGCATTGGTTTTATTCGTTCTGATGGGAGACTTACCATGCGTCATACGATCCTACAGTGGACAATTCGTTCCGTTGTAATTCTCGCCTGCTTTATCAGCAATGGGATCAGCGGCGGGATCATGCAGCCCAAAATCTCACATGCTGCCGCCGGCTCTGTCTATTGGGGCTTTGAAGATGGCACGCTCCAGGGATGGCAGGTAGTGGCCGGTTCTTTCGGTCAGCTCATCACCAATCGTGCGTATTTCCATAACCGCTCAACGCTCCTCTATGACAAAGAGGGCACATACTTCCTCTCAACCCTTGAAACGCCGAGTGGCTCATTCAACGATGGCTATACTGGCGTAATTGTATCACCACAGTTCACCCTCACGCATCCAACCGCGTCGATGCTTATTGGTGGGGGCAACTCACCAACGACCTATGTGGCTGCCTGCGTCGTCGATACCTCTCAACCATACAACTGTCGTGAAGTGGCAAAGGCGCAGGGTATCAACGATGAGATCCTGCAATATGAGACGCTGAACCTCTCTGCCTATATCGGGCAGAGCATCTTTTTCAAGGTTGTCGACAATTCGACTGCCGGTTGGGGACATGTGACGCTCGACGATGTGCGTGCCAATGCTCCCGTGACGCCCCAGGGGCTGGCTACAACACGTAACACTACCTCGGTCGCCGTTAGCTGGCGACCTGTGCCGGAAGCAGGCATCGCGGGCTACAATGTCTATCGTTCGACGAGCCAGACCAGTGGCTATACCCGCTTGAACAGTTCTCTTGTGACCACGACGAGCTATGTGGATACCTCCGCGGATGCCAAGCTGGCGCATTTCTATACAGTGTCGGCGGTGGGGACGGACGGCACGGAGTCTGAGCAGAACCTTGCCTATACCGGCCCCTACCAGGATCTCTTTGCTCGTGGCTCAACAACCAGCTACACAGGTGCCAACCTGACTGGCATCGAGTTTCCGGTGGGACCAATCGGGGCGGGCGGTATCCTGCACTTCGGCGATGCCTCGCGCAATGAGGGCTGGATTTTCAACGTCGATGACAATTTCCACAAT
>JALYVR010000571.1 GCA_030853145.1 Chloroflexota bacterium
GCGGGAGGCTTCTGGCCCCACCTGGTCTCCACTAGCATTTTTGCCCTGCTGGCGTGCTTCTATGCAGCTATAAAGCCAGGTAATGGTACTCTATATGCAGAAGAGATTACCCTACAGGGAAATTTGAAGGGAGCACTAGAGAAATGCGAGAGCACAGGCCAGCACACCTATCTTACACAGTCTCCACCCCGGCGAAGCCCGTTACCACGGGGGCGCCGTTCACCTTTGCCAGTTACAGTATCGCCAGTGAAAAGCATATGGATCACAACGAAGACAGCACCATCAGCGATCAGCGCCGGGGCCTGGCCGCCGTCTTTGATGGCGTAGGCGGGAGCGCACACGGCGATATCGCATCTCAGGTAGCCGCGCGCGCCATCCGTAAAGAATGGAAGCGGGTTCTTCAGCACACGCAAACACAATCCGGCAGCAGCGGGGCAAGCATCCTTGAGCCACCTGGAGATTTCGATCTCCCGGCAACACTTGAACGCCTGGTGGAGGACGCGCACGAACTGATCCATGAAGACGCGGCGCGCCGGGTCACTAGTGAAGAGGAACAACTCGAATCGCAGGCCACGACGGTCGCCCTGGCAGTGTGCTACCGTGAGCCTGGCAGCGGGAACTATATGCTGGCCTATGCCCACGTAGGCGACAGTCGCATCTATCTCCTGCACGCGGACGAGCCGCTCAAACGCCTGACCGACGACGATGGCTACCTCACACAGCTTGTCCAGGGCGAAGTGGTCAGCGAGGCCGATGCCCGGCGCATCGACCAGGCCACACGTCCCGATGATCTAACCGAGCTGGAGCTGAGCTACTTTGAGAAGCGCAACGGCATTACACAGGCCCTCGGCGACGGACGCGATCCCGTGATCCACACCAACCTGACCGCGCTGGCCCCAGGAGACCGCGTCATCCTCTGCACAGACGGCATTCATGACAACCTGACCGACCGCGAGATCGAGGAGATCGTCAGGCGCGCCGCGCGCACCACCGGCGCTCGCCGGCTCGTTGAGCAGGCTCTCCAATGCTCGCACGCCGATGACCAGACAGTCATTCGCGCCAAATCCGACGACATGAGCGCGATTGTCGTCACCTGCCACTTCCAGGCACGTGAAGCAATGCCAGCGCAGGACGAGATAGCTCCATCTTAAAAGGCAAAATGATATTCTGAGCTATTGAGAAAAGCCTATGGAGATACGCGACCAGCCAGGCACTATGGTTTGCCATAGCCCCTGGCGGTTTTGCGCATATCTCTCCATTCCTCCTGCAAGATGGCATAGAGGTATTCGTCTCCCCAGCCACCCTTAAACCACACATTCTGGTGAAAATGCCCCTCGCGGCGCAGGCCAAGACGCTCAAGCAATGCGACGGACGCTGTATTCTCACAATCGGTAATCGCGATCACACGATGCAGATCCAGGGTCATAAACGCGTAGTCCAGCGCACACGAGACAGCCTCTGAGGCGATACCGCGTCCCTGGTAGGCGCGGGCAAGCGTATAGCCAATTTCGGCCTGGCGCGCGTCGTATTCTTCGATCTTCAAGGCACAGTCACCCACCAGCGCCCCCGTTTCCTTGAGTTCGATGGCGATCTGGAACCACTGACCAGGCATCCCTGGTTGGATGGCTCTTTGCTCTTGCACAAAAGCGCGGGCCTCCGGTTCGCTTATCCCTTCCCAGCTCTGGTACCTGGCGACCTGTGGATCGTTGCGATAAGCCATGAAGGGCGCGAGGTCAGCATCCGTAAAGTGCCGCAAGCGCAACCTGGGTGTCTCGATAGTAGTAAAATTTGCCATTGGCTTCTCTTCAATATAGTATTAGAGAGTCTCGGCGCGATCATTATGAAGCGCCTGTGCCGTTACCTGTGCCGTTACCCAAAGTATGGCCGGCCTCCTCATTGCTCTTTGCCAGTGTCAACAGAACGATCAACCAGTGCAAGGTTCGGTCCTTTGATGTCAATAAATCGCTCTCTCCTGGTCATTTCTAGCTATAGAACATTATGTGAGGCGGCGAGTGCATTCTATAGCATCCCTGTAGCCAGCCGCGCGTAAGAGAAGAAAACGTAGCAGATAAAGGACCCACTCACAGATCCCGCCGCTGGAAGCGTAGCGCCCCAACAGCGGGCAGCGCGATGCAGTAGAGTGCCACCCAGATCAGGAACGCTGTGGAGACCGATTGCGGCCCGATCAGGGGGATGTTCGATACACCCTGGGTCGCGTTGGGAGAGAACAGCGCCAGCAGATCGGTGGGCAACAGGTAGGACGAGGTCGCGCGCCAGAGGGCGTCCGCCGGGATGGCCATGTTGATGATAGTAATTATATTCTTGATGGTCTGGCTCTGTGTGGGGATGGCAAACTGCGTGATGCTGGCCAGGGGCGCGCCGATAAAGAGCATGAAGGCGACCGCGCCGTTGACGACGGTGGACATCAGCGTGCCGCCCAGTGTGGTCAGCGCCAGCACCGTGAGCATCGATAGTTCGAGCATACCCAGCGGCTCCAGGACCTGTTCGGGCCAGTAACCGGTCTTCAGGTAGATCACAACCAGGAAGGCCAGCACCAGCAGCGCGGTATAGACGCTCAGGATGAGCGCGTACGCCAGCCACTTCCCAAAGATGATCTCGGCGCGCCGCAGCGGCTTCGGGACCATCACCGCGAAGGTGCCAGCCTCGACCTCGCCTGAGATCATGCCGGCCGTCAAAAAGATGGTCAGTGTGCTGGACATCAGATACGCAGCCCAGGTCGCCAGCACAGAGATAACAATGGCATTGGTCAGTACGGCCATTTGCGGCGAGGTATCTGGATTGTGGTTCGCCAGTACCTGATCGACGGTAATGTTGAACAGGAGCGCGAACACGCCCACAAGCAGCAGGCTGATCAGCAGCAGCGCCAGGAAGAGCCAGCGCCGCAGCACCTCCTGCATGGTGAAACGGGTGATCAACAACAGTCCCATAGCCTATTCCTTCTCGCTCTCTTTGACCTGCGGATTCACCGCGCCTATCGCGCGCATAAAGATGTGCTCAAGCGAGTGGCGGCGGGGCGCCAACAGGTAGAGCCGCGCGCCGCAGTCGTGGACGATATCCGCGATGTCGGCCGCCTGCTGCTCATCACGCACATCCAGGTGCAGCGAGCAGGCATCATCCTGGTCCTGCCACACATTGAGCGCCACGGAGCGCAGGCGACACAGCAGCTCCTCGTCCACCGCGCTGACCCGCAGGTCCAGCACCGGCGCCTCCTCGAAGAGCGACGCAGGAGGACCGACCTTCAGGATCTGGCCCTGGTTGACGATGGCTACGCGGTCGCAGACGGCCTCTATGTCGTCAAGCTGGTGCGAATTGATAAAGATGGCTGTGCCCTCGGATTTGAGGTGGAGGAGCAGGTCACGCATATCGCGCTGCCCGATGGGGTCCAGACCGGAGACAAGCTCATCGAGGATCAACAGGTCCGGCTGGTTTATCAAGGCCTGCGCCATGCCGATGCGCTGCAGCATGCCCTTCGAGAAGGTACCCAGCTTCTGCTCCTCGCGCCCGGAGAGACCAACCATGCCCAGTGCCTCCTTTGAGCGCTTCGTCAGGGTTGCGCCGCGCAGACCGTAGAGCCGGCCGTGGAACTCCAGGAACTCACGCGCTCGTAGCCAGCGGTGAAAGCCGGGCAGTTCGGGCAAATAGCCGACGCGCCGACGCGCCTCCAGGTCGCTGACCGGCCTGCCCAGCACACGCACCGTGCCAGATGTCGCCGCGACCAGTCCGGTGAGGATCTTCACCACGGTACTTTTACCCGCACCGTTGGGTCCTAAAAAGCCAAAGGCCTCGCCGCGATAGGTGACAAAGCTGATGGTATCTACAGCCAGCAGGCGATGATAGACCTTTGTCAAACCCTCCACCTCGATGGCAGGCGCCTTCTGGTCATCTGGCATGCTTTACTATCTCCTGGCGGGGTCTGAGACGCTGGGAGCGTTGTCCGCTCC
>JALYVR010000572.1 GCA_030853145.1 Chloroflexota bacterium
GGCCAGGCCGGCAGCGGAGATGGCTGGCGGCTGTGCCTCGGCCACGCTCGGTTCTTCGGCACTCGTCTCTTCAGTTGAAAGCGGCTGTGTCACGCGCCGTCCTCCAACGCTCGCCTCTTCGGCCAGGGGTGCCTCGGTCGCGCTCGGTTCCTCGGCGAACAACTGCTCCTCCTGGCGCACATCTTCTGTGCGGGCAGGCGACTTCTGCGCTACGCGCAGCTCTTCGGCGAGCAATTGCTCTTCCCAGCCTGGCTCGCTCTGCATCTGCTCGGCCGGCTCGGTTTCGGCAACCTGTAACTCTTCGGCCGACCACACTTCCTCCTGTCGCGCGGAAGTCTCTTCGTACTCTGCCTGCCCGGCGGGCTTGTAAACCGCGCCCCTACTTCCATCGGTGACCGGCGACTCTTCGGGGAGCCATACCTCTTCCTGGCCCACAGGAGTCTCTTCGTAGCCCATCTGTCCGGTTGGCTCGGTTTCGGCGACCCGCAGTTCCTCGTCCAGCCAGGCTTGCTCCTGGCGTACCTCTTCAGCAGGAGTCGCTATGGATGCCTGTGGCTCTGGTGGCGTCTGCGTGTTCTCGGCCGGCGGGGGCGTCGCGGCGGGGGCGGAGCCAGGCAACTGCTCGTGAAGTGCGGCCAGGCGGGCCTCGATACGCTGCACGCGGGCGGCGCGTTTGCGCAGGCGAGCCTCCGCCCGGTCGAAGCGCTCCTGCGCCCTGGTCTGCTCGACCTGGGCTTCCTCCAGGCGCTCTCGCAGGAGCCGCTCTTGCTTGCGCGCCTGTTTCTTCTCGCGGTCAACGTCTCGCAGCCCGTCTTTTTCTTGAGAGGATGGCTTCTGTCTATCCATAGCAGTATCGAGCCTCCAGGGCAAAAGGTAGCGTTACCTCTTGCCTTTCGCTTTTTTCGTTTTCACGCGCCCATCGCCGGCATAGTTCTCATCGGCGGGGTTCCTTCCATAGCTGGGAGCATCCGCTCTGGTGTGCTGCCGTTCATGAAGGATATTACCAAATCGTGGGCGATGATACAACATTTCAGTACGCCGTGAGAACAATGTCCTCTTGGTGATCTGCAAGTCGCGCTCAATCTCGATCTCCAGGAAGCCGTTGTCTTTCTTGCCCGATACGTCTAGCAGCGAGCCGGCGTTGCAGCACAGCAGGCGGTGCCTGCCATCGGACAGGTCCCACACATGGCTGCGGTGAATATGCCCGCAGCACAGCAGGTCAACATTGAGTTCGATCAATGCTTGCAGGATATCGGCCGAGCGGGGTACGATGTCGCCTGGCTTCAGGGTCTTCGTAGGTACGGGCAGAAAACTATGATGCGCGCAGAAGATGCGAAACTCACCCGGCGTCCCCTTGTTAAAATGCTTACTGGCCGCCTCCAACTGGCGCGCCGTGATCTCTGGCGTGCTGTTGAGGCCGACCGCACTGACCCCGTTGGCGCGGTAGAAAAATTCCGTGGCCTCGAAATGCTCAAAGTACTTGCCCTGTCGCCCGTAATTGACGCTTTCCAACTTATCGATCTCTTCAAGCAGATTGGCAGGCGTAGGGTGCGTCAGCATGAAGTACTCCAGGTCGCTGCGCTCCTCTAGCGCTGGCATGATGGTGCGCGCCTGGTCGCGGTTTCCCGGAATCATCAGCACGGTGCAAAAGTCGAGTGAATCTAAAAAGCGCTTCACGCGCTGAAACTGTTCATCGAGGCCGGCGTTCGTCAGATCCCCTGTGATCAGGATAATATCTGGCTTCAGGGCTTCAAATTGCCTGCGGCCCTCTTTCAGAAGCGCCCAGGTTTCGGGGGATTCGTGGTAATGAAGATCGGAAACATGCAGAATTTTCACGCTAGCCTGGCCTCCTTGACCCTTATCACCGATATATTGGAATGTTTGTCCCTGCTCATCATACCACGTTGCAAGATAGGTTCAGGTGTACACAGGTACAGATACGTGATGCATTGCCCCGGACGCAATCAATCGTGCCCTACAATGCATTACAATAAAGGGAGAAGTGCCCGGCGCAGCGCGGTCTGGACATGTTCAATTGACTGCTTACCATCGATAACATTGAAACTGAACTCTTTTTGCATGCGCTGGTACTCGCTATACATGCTGTACTCGAAGGACTGGAAGCTTTCCAGGGCCTCGGGGGTCAATAATGGAAGCTGCGAGGATGATAACGCTGTCTGAGAGGATACAGCGGCCGCCAGATCCTGTTTCCGGCGCTTGCGCTCTTTCCCCCCTTTTTTCCCTTTGTGTTTCCTGTTATGCCGGCTGGTGGATTCCGCTTGTATATGCTGCAACGCGATACGCTGTTGCAGCAATGCCAGGCGGCGTTTCACGGCCTCGTCAGGGCTGATGTGCAGGTAGAGCACGATATCCGGCTGCACGGAGAAGCGGTAGAGATTGCGTACCCAGGCGGGATCGAGTCCGCGCGCGGCATCGCGCGCCAGGGCGGTGTAGGTGTAGCGGTCGGCCAGGACAATCTCCCCGCGCTCCAGGGCCGGCTTGATGACGCGCTGGGTGCGATCAAGGTGATCGGCGCAAAAGAGCAGGCTGTAGGTCAGCGGCTGCAACGGCGACCCGGCCTGCGCGCGGGCCAGGATAGCGGAGATCAGCGGCGAGGTGCGCAGGGCGGTCCTGGTCACTGGGTAGTGTTGCTCGCTGAGCCAGTCATGCAACAGTTGGACCTGCGTGGTGCGCCCCGAAAGGTCGATGCCCTCCAGGACGATGAGCTTCGCGCGCCCGGCCCGGTACGCCGGCCCACTAGCGCTGTGCAACTCATATATCAATCGCGAATCGCTTAGCATAGGCCATCCTCGCTCGGCGTGCCTGGCAGCGTCCGCGCGACCGCCTGGCGCAACAATCGCTGCTGTTCCTTCACCGGTTGCGTGGCGTCCAGGCGCAATACATGCGAGCCGGCCAGCACGCGCTCGTATTCCTGCAAGATGCGCCGCTGGAAAGAGCGGAAGTTCTCGATGGGATTGGCGCTCAATTTGAGGTCCAGGCCGGCCTGGTAGTACTTCACACGCGAGGCGCCGCTCAAGATGCGCTCCAGGGACTGATCGGCGCTAATCTGGAAGTAGATGGCGAGGTCAGGCCGGAGGGCGAACTGGTAGACATCCTCGATCCACCTCTGCTCAACGCCGCGCGCCAGGTCGCGCGCCAGGGCCGTATACACATAGCGATCAGCCAGCACGACGGCGCCGCGCCGCAAAGCCGGCATGATCTCCCGCTCGTAGGACTCGGCGAAATCTGCCGCCTGCAAGATGCTCAAGAGCATAGGATCCATATACCCCTGCTTCTTGCCAGCCTTCAGCGCTCGCTTGATAAGTTTGGAAGGCCGCCAGGTGGCAATCAGTGCTTCATAGCCCTCGGACTGCAACCAGAAGCTCAGCAGTTGCAATTGCGTGCTTTTGCCGGAGCCATCAACCCCCTCGGCCGCGATCAACCTGCCAGCATAGTCATGGGTTTTCGTGGAGGACGCGCCCTCGTCCGGCGCTGTTATCTCACTCGACATACCTGAAACCTGCCTCCCTTCCTCATTCAAAGCATAACCTATCTACCGCGAGATTGCAATATGTACCCATCAGGTCGTCAGGGCTTCGCAAAAGTCGTGCCCTGGAGCTGCTCTCGCTGTGCCAGGTTCGTAGCTGCGTGATGGATCACGCCTGGCGAGCCGGTCGTCATGGTTGCCAGGCGTGATCCATCGCGCAGCTACGAAGAGCGAGCAACTTACCTATATTTTTCTCCTATAAGTTTAGTATATTTATATATCTGCATACATGCCATTGAGCAAAATTTATATCAAGTATATACTACTTAATAGTATCTATGTAATACACATAGCTACGCAAGTAGCGTAATTTTGTTTCTTACGCGTTCATTCTAGCTATGGAGCTGATACGAGAGGGGTTTCTATGCGCATTTCGTTACGAAAGCAATGGGTTATGGCGCCGGTGATAGGG
>JALYVR010000573.1 GCA_030853145.1 Chloroflexota bacterium
CGCGCCAACAACGATTATCGCCTGTATTCCGAGCGCGATATCGTGCTGATCCGTTGGCTCAAAGATCGCATTGACAGCGGAATGGCGATTAGCCAGGCCATCGCCCTGCTGCGGCACCTGGATGAAGAATACCAGCAGGCGCACAAACTCCGGGAGATGAGCAATAACCAGCCGGGAGACGGGCCGATATTTCAAGTGACTTTGCCTCGCATACATATTGAGAATGGGCAGACGCCAGCAGCCGAGCCAGGCGAGAGCGAGTTGGATGCCATGAAGGCAGCTCTTAGACCATCGACCCGGTCGTCCAACGACGAGTCGTCCTTGAGCCGTTGGCCAGCCGTACATAACATGTATCTTATACGCGAACAATTGCTTGAAGCCTTTAATGCCCTCGATGAGCGCACGGCCCAGCGTTTGATGTCGTCTATGCTGAGCATTCACTCTATCGAGCAGGTATGTAGCGAGCTGATTACACCCGCGCTGTGGCAGATCGGGCAGTTGTGGGAGAAGGGGCAGCTCAGCGTCTCGGTCGAACACTTTGCCAGCAACTTCTTTCGTGGCCTGCTGGCGAACCTGCTCTATGTAACGCTGAGTCCCGAAAGCGGTCCCCTGGTCCTGGCCTGCTGCGCGCCCGGAGAGCCGCATGAGCTGGCGCCGATGATCCTGGCACTCCTCTTGCGCCGCACCGGTGTGCGCGTGGCCTATCTCGGACAGAGCATCGAAACCGCGGGCCTTGTGCAGACCGTCAAACAGTTGCATCCCGCGCTCATCTGTATCTCGGTCACCATCCCAGCCTACCTGGCTACCCTGATTGACCTGGGACACCAGTTGCAGGCGGTGCCAGAGCCACGCAGCACACTGGTCTTTGGCGGCCAGGCTTTTATACAACATACGCACCTCGCGTCGCACGTCCCTGGCATGTATATCAGCGGTGACCTGCAAACCACTGTCGTCCAACTGCGCCGCCTGGTGCTTGAACAAGCAGAGATTGGAGAGTAAAATGGATGCTGCCCTCTCGGATGTGGTCGTGATTGATCTTTCGCGCGTGCTGGCCGGACCATACTGCGCGATGATGCTGGGCGACCTGGGCGCCACCGTGATCAAGGTTGAGCAGCCTGGCAAGGGCGATGACACGCGTCAATTTGGCCCGCCGTACGTGGCGAGCGAGAGCGCCTACTACCTGGGCCTCAATCGCAACAAGCGCAGCATCACGCTCGACTTCAATCGACTGGAGGACAAAGAGCACCTGCTGGACCTGCTGCGCACGGCGACGGTGCTGGTGGAGAACTTCCGCCCCGGCACGCTGGAGCGGCAGGGCCTGGGCTACGACGACCTGCGCGCCATCAATCCTGGTCTGGTCTACTGCTCGGTCAGCGGCTATGGACAGACGGGACCGTACGCCCAGCGGCCCGGCTACGACTTCGTGGCCCAGGCCGAGTCGGGCATCATGGCGGTCACCGGCGAGCTTGACGGCGAGCCGATGCGCGTCGGCACGCCGGTGGCCGATATCACCGCCGGTATGTTCGCCTGCATGTCGATCCTGGCGGCGCTGCGCGTGCGCGATCGTACCGGCAAGGGCCAGCGCATTGATATCTCCCTGCTTGAGGCCGCTGCCTCGCTGCTAGGCAACGTCTCTTCCAACTACCTGATCTCCGGGGAGGAGGCCGCGCGCTACGGTAACGGGCATCCCAACATCGTCCCCTACCAGGCCTTTCGTACCCGTGACGGCTATATCGTGATCGCCTGCGGCAATGATCGCCTCTTCCAGGCCTTCTGCCGCCTGCTCGGTCGCGACGAACTGGCCAGCGATGAGCGCTTCACCTCCAACCCCCAGCGTGTGCGCAATCGCCAGCACCTCGTCCCGCTCTTGCAAGGCCTGTTGCTGGCACGTGACACCGCCGACTGGCTTACTGATCTGCGCGCGACCGGTATCCCCTGCGGCCCCATCAACAGCGTCAGCCAGCTCTTCAACGATCCCCAGATCCAGGCGCGCGGCTTCGTGTGGGAGTGCGAGCATCCGACCGCCGGAACCATCAAGCTCTCTGGCTCCCCCATGCGCATGTCGGAGACGCCCGCGCGCCTGTATAAAGCGCCGCCGCTGCTGGGGGAGGATAACGGCAAGATATAAGGGAAGAATATTGTGATAGCAAAAGATCGGGAGCAGATGCAAGGAAAAATCTGCCTGGTAACCGGCGCAACGTCCGGCATCGGCAAAGCCACCGCCCTTGGCCTGGCACAGCAGGGCGCTACCGTCCTCATGGTCGCACGTAATCAGGCCAGGGGAGAGGCCGCACTGCAAGAGGTCCGGGCGGCCAGCGGCAATCCAACTATTGATCTGCTGCTGGCCGATCTCTCATCACAAGCTTCTGTACGCCAACTTGGAGCCACCTTTATGGAGCGCTATCCCCAGCTTCATGTCCTGGTGAATAACGCCGGTGTGTTCATGCTCAAAAGGCGTGAAACGGTAGATGGCCTGGAAATGACCTTCGCGGTCAATCACCTGGCACCGTTCTTGCTCACTCATATATTGCTTGAGCGGCTCAAAGTCAGTGGGCCCGCGCGCATCGTCAATGTCTGTTCTGACTCACATACCTCCGGCCGCATCGACCTGGACAATCTGCAACTCCTGAAAGGCTACAATGTCTGGCGCGCCTACGCCCAATCCAAGCTCGCTATGCTGCTTTGTTCATACGAATTTGCGCGCCGTCTGGCAGGCACAGATATTACCCTCAATTGTGTCCATCCAGGTTTTGTTTTTACCAACATAGGCATGAACAACGTCAGCCCTCGTATTCAGGTGCTGGCGCGCCCTATCCTGGCGCGCCTGGGTACCAGTCCTGAAAAAGGCGCCCGCACCTCGCTCTATATCGCCACATCGCCCGACGTAGCGCAGGTCAGCGGCCAGTATTTCGCGAACTGCCAACCGATCGCATCTTCGCCCCTCTCCCATGATGAAGCCTTACAACATCGCTTATGGGAAGCAAGCGCTCGCCTGGTCCATTTGCCAGATGCTATCAATGCTGATTACGCAGGCGAATCAGGAAGGTTGTAGCTTTTATACGAGCTGGGCTTGACCCACACGCCTCATAACCGCTATATTGGTATTATGAGAAGACCCATGCTAGACATATTGTATAGGAGAAAGGAATCTACTATGCCATCTTTCTTTCATCTTCCCAGGCGCTCATCATCACTACTCACAGAAAGCACCTGGCTGAACCGTGCGGCGTTCCTCCCTATCGTCCTGACCTGCCTTCTGCTTGTAAGCTGCAACAGCCCTTTCGCGCATACCGTTGCCCAGAACACCAACTCCTGCTCTATCTTAACAACCCAGGAGGTCGGTCAAGTGCTAGGAACCTCGGTCCATAGCCAGCCATCACCCGAAAGCAATTTCACCTTCAAAAACTTTAAGTCCACTAGCTGCCTCTACATCCATTCAAATTCCCTTATTTTTCTGATCATCACGCTCACTATCGCCCCAGATACGTCCACCGCCCAGAATGGGTTTAATAATGCCAAACAGACCTTCCAGGCTGAATCATCGATTGAGAACGTTGATGGCCTCGGTGACGGAGCCTTTTTCCATAACGGGGCTCTCAATGTCCTCAAGGATAACGTCATCCTGAGTGCATCAGCTCTGGTGACCAGGGATAGTACAGACACCACATTGCCGAAAAACAAGGCCGCCACGAAACAACTGGCCCAGGCGGCTCTTGGCCATCTCTGAGAGTAGGATGCCAATCGCGTAGAGCGAGGCTTGCTGCGTTGGAGCAAGCCACATAGGCGTACACGGAAGACAGAGGGAGCGTGAAGGGCAAATAGACCATGTGTCGAGTTGGAACAGGGCGCCCGCAAGGGAACGCCCCTACATATCTGTCCCTCGCTCTCGGCGCTCTCATTCGAATGATCAGATGGGTGAAGGAAGCTGCCGTCTTCCGTAGGGCGGGGCTTGCCT
>JALYVR010000574.1 GCA_030853145.1 Chloroflexota bacterium
ATCGTCACCATACTCGACGACCATCATGTTCTTTCCGACCTCCCCTAGCCCTCCTAGAGGCACAAGTCGAATTTTTTCTGTTGTCAATGTAAAGAAAACCTCCTACACACCATTTTGGTGTGCTCTAACCACTTATTGTGTTGTTGTCATATCTATCTCTACCCCCGTCTCCGCCAACAGGAGTAAAAGCCAAAGCAAAATGTGTCCAATACATCTCGTCTTTAAAAAAAGCTTAGGTAAACTATCATATACATATGCCTGGAAATAGGGACATTTTAAACATATTTTTCCATTAAAAGTGTATCATATCGGCTCATAAAACACAAGTAGCATTCCGCGTAGGGACCCGGCTTGCCGGGTCCCTATGGGCGGCCCTTGGGCCTGGGAGGCCTGATCGCGCACGCGAGGCTGCACACGGACGCGGCAAGCCGGGTCCCTACGCAGAATGATGCCCCTATGTCTCCCATGCCCTTACACACCAAAATCATGCGCCACGGTGTGATTTCGTCTTATTACTATAAACAACGCGCGGCTAGCGGATATTCCCCAGCAGGGCGCGCGCGATCACGATGCGCTGCACCTGGTTCGTACCCTCAAAGATCTGGGCCACCTTGACATCGCGCATGTAGCGTTCGACGGGGTAGTCGCGCACATAGCCGGCGCCGCCCAGCACCTGCACGGCGTTGGTGGTGACCTCCATGGCGGTATCGCTGGCGAAGCACTTGGCCATCGAGGCATACATGCCGGCGCTCTGCCCGTGATCGAGCTTGTGGGCCGCCTCGTAGACCAGCAGGCGCGCCGCCTCGATCTTCATGGCCATGTCCGCCAGCATGAACTGGATGGCCTGGAACGCGGCTAGCGGCCGCCCGAACTGCTCGCGCTGGCCTGCGTAGTCGCGCGCCGTCTCAAAGGCGGCCTGCGCGACGCCCACCGCCACGGCGCCGATATTGATGCGCCCGCCATCCAGCGAAGAGAGGGCGATCTTGAAGCCCTGCCCCTCCTCGCCCAGGCGGTTGGCGGCGGGCAGGTGGCAGTTCTCGAAGATCAGCTCACGCGTCGGCGACGAGTGCAGGCCCATCTTGCGCTCGATCTTGCCAAAGGAGAGGCCGGGGGTGTCTTTCTCGACCACAAAGCAGCTAATGCCGGCCGAGGTGCTGCCAGGACTCGTGCGCGCCATCAGCAGGTAGACCTCAGCCTCGCCAGCATTCGTGACCCACATCTTGGAGCCATCGACGACGTAGCTAGCGTCGCGTCGTTCGGCGCGGCATTGCAGGCTGGCTGCGTCGGAACCGGCCCCCGCCTCGCTCAGCGAGAAGGCGCCCAGCAGTTCGCCGGAGGCCATGCGTGCCACCCAGCGCCCTCGCTGCTCCGCACTGCCGAAACGCGCGATAGAGCCGGTGACCATGTTGTGGACAGAGAGACCTACGGCGGTCGCCATATCGCCCTTCGCCAGTTCCTCATAGACCATAGCCCCCATCAGCCGGCTAAGGGCGCTGCCGCCATGCTCTTCAGGCGTGGCCATGCCCATCAGGCCCAGGCTCGCCATCTTATGATACACCTCACGCGGGAAATAGTTCTCCTCATCCCACGCCTCCGCGTGCGGCGTCACCTCCTGCTCTGTGAAGCGACGCACGCTGTCGCGAATATCTGATTGCTCCTCGTCGAGATCAAAATTCACTGTTTGCTCCTATCTCTTGTATCGTTTGAAAAGACATAAGCGGTTTCTGTACATGGCGTCCGCAAGGGACGCCACTACACATAAAGCCGTTGATTGAACGTGACAAAATGGTAGGGGCGCGGTTTACAAGCCTGTGCAGGCCCACATAACGCGTCGTTTGCCTGCCAGGCAGGCTTGTAAACCGCGCCCCTACGTTTCATATTTCGCGTATCTAATGCTTGGCGTACCACACCAGCACGCCACCATCCATATTGGACGAGACAATGCGCCGGCCATCGGGCGACCAGGCCAGAGCGATAACGGTGCTTTTATGGCCGTGATACCTGATCAATTCATGCCCGGTCGTCGCTTCCCAGACTACTATCTTTTTATCAATGCCTGCCGATGCCAGGTATTTTCTATCGGGCGACCACGCGATGGCATAGACCCAGCTACTGTGACCTTCATAAGTATATACCGGCTCGCCCGTGTTCGCGTCCCAGACGTGTACCCCCCCGTCCTTGCCGGCGGAAGCGATATACAGATTGTCTGGCGACCAGGCAATGGTGAACACGGTGTTCAGGAAGCGCTCGTGTCCATGATAGACGAAATCCTTGTTGCCCGCAGCGTGCTGATGCTGCTGACCCGCGTGCCAGACGCGCACCGTCTTATCCAGGCTCCCGGAAGCAATGCGTGTGCCATCGGGTGACCAGGCAAGCGCTACGATCTTCCCCGTATGTTCCGTATAAATAAAGGGATGACTGCCATCCCTATCGCGCCAGATCTGCACGGTTTTGTCGCTGCCACCGGAGGCGATATGTGTGCCGTCCGGCGACCAGGCCAGGGTGTTCACAGAGCCTCTGTGGCCGCTATATATAAAAGAATTGCTGCCTGTAATAGCTTCCCAGATGTGTACTGATTGGTCAAAACTGCCGCTCGCGAGGCGGGCATTATCGGGCGACCAGGCGACGCTAAGCGCGGTATCGCGATGCACAGGATAGTGGATAAGCGCGCGCCCGTTTGTCGCGTCCCATACCTGGATCAAGCCATTGCCGCAGGCACCAGCAATGCGCGTGTCATCTGGCGACCAGGCCACACTGTTGATAACCCCCAGCTTGCCTTCACACTGGTAGAGCGTGGTGCCGGGATAGAAAGAGCGCAGCGTTTGCGGGTAGATGGCGGCGGGGGAGTAGCCGGGCCCAGGCAGCGGGGGGACAATGGGGATCGGCTGGGGCTGCATGGCCTGGGGCTGCATCAACAGATCATCGATGCTTTGCAGCTCCTGCTTGACGGCGGCGATGCTGGCCGGGCGCCTGTTCGCGTCTACCTCCAGCATCTGCATAATCAAGCCTTCGAGCCTGACAAGCGCGGGATGACCTTGCAGGCGCAGCGCTGGAAAGTGAAACGGCGTCAGCGTGGGATCGTTGCCCGATAGCAGGGTATGCAGCAGCACACCCAGGCTATAGATGTCGCTGCGTGGGGTCGTCTGGGCCTTGCCATACTGCTCAGGGGCGGCATAGCCAGGCGAGCCAAGGGCGGTGGTGTCGCGCGCCTGGCCCGGCTTAAAGTGGCGCGCGATGCCGAAGTCGATCAGATAGAGCTGCCCATCGGCTGTGCGAATGATGTTGGCAGGCTTGAGGTCGCGGAAAATGATTGGGGGCTGGCGCGAGTGCAGGTAGCCGAGTACGTTGCAGAGGCTCAGCCCGATCTCAAGCACGTCGCGAGGTCGCAGCGCGCTACCTTGCTGCTCCGCGATGTATTGTTCCAGCAACTCCCCCTCCATGAAGTCCATCACCAGGTACGAGCGCCCATTTTCCGAGAAGTAGTCATAGATACGTGGCAAATTGGGGTGGGTGAGCTTCGCCAGCAGGTGCGCCTCCTGCCTGAAGGCCTCGACCGCTTCTGCGCGCTCCTGCGTGCTTAGATGCCTGGGGTTCATCTCTTTCACAGCCACCAGGCGGTCATCAAACTCGCTATCTTCCGCCTTGTAGACCGCGCCAAAGCCACCCTTGCCGGCCAGATCCACAATCCGGTAGCGCTGCTTCACCATCTGGCCAACGGAGAGCAGCTCATCATGCTCATCAAACGCGACCGGCAGCGGCTCCCCGCAGGCGAAACACCGGCTCGCCAGCCTGGCGTTGGCGGCCCCACAATTGCTACAGTAGGACGACGCATCCATGTATGCTTACCTCATAGACCCTTTAATTAGATTGTACGCTCAAATTGTACAAAATTAAAGCGACATTTGCCCGCCCGTAGCGCGTGGCTTGCCTCGCCGTCCTAGTGGTGACAGGG
>JALYVR010000575.1 GCA_030853145.1 Chloroflexota bacterium
GTCATGAGATGCATCTCATGACTCTACCCAGGCCAACTTTTGTGCGTTTTTGAAGAGAGATGTGTCCTTCGCGCCCCTCCGAAAATAGGTCGAAAAATATATTGACAGTCACATATCTATTATGCTATCCTTCTAGCGTGAAGGGATTATGTTGGAGGGTATTGGAAATGGCACAAGAAATCGCATCTAATAGCACGCATACGCGCACGTCTTCACCTACGCAATTCAAATGGCTCCAGTTCGGGCAACAACGCACCGAACCCATCGAACCTATCGTTACGCCTATCTCTGAGTTGAACAAACCAGAGCTTTCGCCCGCTCCTAAAGCAAAGCGTCCCTATCTGCGCTATGTTGCCGTCGGGATCGTGCTGGTACTCGCAATAGCGCTCTATATCGTCTGGCATACGTCTCTAACGCCAAGCACAGCGGTGAGCATGACCCAGCAGAGTTTTACAAGTTCCACGAAAAGTGCGCCTCTCTCCCAGACAGCCGCTGCTACGTCCACGGGCGGTGAAATTCAGGTCTACGTGATTGGCGCGGTGCAACATCCTGGCGTCTATAATCTGCCGGCCGGCGCGCGCGTGTACCAACTCTTGCAAGCGGCCGGGGGCGCGCTGCCCAACGCTAATCTTGTCGCGCTCAACCTTGCCGCCAGGCTGAACGATGGGCAGGAGGTCTATGTCTTGAAGATCGGCGAAACCCCACCCACCGTTGTGGGCGGAGGAGCAGGCCCCACAACGACAACGAATACTGGTGCTGGCAGCGCGACCGGCCAGCCCGTCAATATCAATACCGCGACCGCCGATGAGCTACGCCAGAGCTTGCATGTTAGCGCGAAGACTGCGCAAAATATTATCACCTACCGTTTGCAACATGGCCCGTTCTCAGCCGTGAGCGAACTGCTGAATGTCGTAAGTCGTGCTATATATAACCGCATCAAGGACCAGGTGACTGTCTAATGTCATCATCGCTTTCAGGGAGTGTGCTGCCTATTATCACCCTGGCCATCTGGGTCGTTTTCGTCCTGGTTGGTCTCGGTATTGGCATGCTGCTTGGCGGACTCGTAGGAACGTTTCTTGGTTGGCTGGCGGCAAATACACTGGATGAGAGCATTGTCAGGGGCGGGCGCATTGGCCGGCTCCTGGGCAGGCTGTGCGGCGCGGCAACGGGCGCATTCCTGGGGGTCGTAGGAGCCATGCAGGTAACCGCGTTGATAGTTCACACGCTGCCCCATTCACCGTAAGGTGGACACGCCCCGTAGCGCGTGGCTTGCCCCGCCGTCCGGTGGGCATCCTACGAGGCAAGCCACTGGGACGGCGAAGCAAGCCTCGTGCTACGGATTATGGTTTGGAGATGGTAGGGATGGGAGAAAAACACATCGACCTGCGGGGATTATTTCTGGCGGTGATCACGGGCGCATGGCTGGCGGGCATCCTGTTCGCCTCCTGGCTGGCGATCCCTCCACTCGCCCTGGCGCTGATGGCCGGCGCGGCTCTGCTCTTCGTTATCCTCCTCTGGCAGGACAAACGGGGACGCCTGTACATGCTTCTGCTGCTCATGCTGCTCCTTGGCGCCTGGCGCTATACGCTTGCCCGGCCGCTGAACGATCAGCAGGCCGTATCAAGGTTCATTGGCCCCGCGAAGCTGGAACTACGCGGCATGGTCAGCGACGAGCCGAAACTTGCAGGGCGCAGTCGTGTCCTCCTCGTTACGATCAGTGGCCTGAGTTTCGATGGGGGCAACTCGTGGCGCACGGTTGACGGGCAAATAGAGGCACAGACGCTTGGCACAGAGATCGAAGATCCCTATGGAGCGAACTATGGCGATAGCATCGAACTGCGCGGCAAGCTACAGGCTCCCCCACCTCAAGGCCCACCAGATGTCTTTGCCAGCATGGCTTTCCCCCTCATCAGCGTCACCGGCGCCAGCGGCAATCCAATCATCGCCGCGCTCTATCACCTGCGCGCAGCGCTGGCTACGATTATCGCGCAGGCTCTGCCCCAGCCAGCGGCGGCTCTGCTGATCGCTATCCTACTCAGCCTGCGCACGCCCGCCCTCAAGCCGCTCATCCCCGCCTTTAATGTTACCGGCACCGCGCACCTGATCGCGCCATCCGGCTTTAAAGTCACTATTCTGGCAGGTATGATTGTTAGTAGCACACGGTGGCTATACGAAAAACGCGGCGCAAGTACATTGGCCGGTCCCCTGCTACCCGCTCAGAAGCGGCGCGGCCAGCGGCGGCGCTGGCTGGGTGCTTCTCTGGTGATGGCAAGTATCGCTGCCTATACCATCCTCAGCGGTAGCGGGCCGGCCGCCATGCGCGCCGGTATCATGGGGACACTGCTGGTGGTGGCCCCGCGCCTTGAGCGCACTTATAATTTCTATACTGCGATGGCTCTGGTGGCATTCCTGCTGAGCCTCTCCGATCCTTTCGTCTTGTGGGATGTGGGCTTTCAACTCTCGTTCCTTGGCACTCTTGGCATCATCCTGCTCACGCCGTCCTTTCAGCGCCTGCTCCAGCCCGTGGAACGTCTCCCTTTCGGACTGGGACACCACCTGGCGGAAATTATTGCCGTGACGCTGGCCGCGCAAACAGCCACGCTGCCGATCTTCGCAGTAGCCTTCCACCAGGTTTCCTTTATCGCGCCCATTGCCAATCTCCTGGTGGTACCTTTACTGGGTCTATCGATCGCGCTCGGCTTCATCGTCGGCGCGGCCGGGTTGCTCTTCATGCCACTTGGGATCGTCTGTGGCTGGGTAGCGTGGCCTCTTTTATGGTATGTCATAGCGGCTGTCACCTGGTGCGCGAATCTCCACTGGGCCTACATGAGCACCAACGGCATGTCTATCGATGCTGGCCTGTGCTGGGGATATTACGGGTTGCTCGGCTTCTGCATCTTGCTGTTGCAACGTCGCTGGCCCGCTCAACAGCCGCACCAGGCTCATAGCCCACAATTTCGCCTGCCAAAACATACACGCCGCTTTGTGTTGGCGGGCGCGGCTCTCTTCATCGTCCTGGCAACCGGGGCCTCGGCGCTGGCGGCGCCCGCCGGAAATCTGGCGGTGACGTTTTTAAGCGTGGGGCCGACAGATCAAGAGCCACAGGGTGAGGCGATCCTGATTAGCACACGAGACGGCAAAACCGCGCTCATCGATGGTGGCATGGACGCGGTCTCACTCTCACAAGCCCTGGATACACGCCTCCCTTCCTGGCAGCGCTCACTGGACATGGTCTTGCTGACCACCCCGCGCAAAGATCACCTGGCAGGTATACAGGACATCGTGAGCCGCTTTCAGGTCGGGGAGGTAGTGGATGCTGGCGAGCTACACCCGAACACCAGCTATACCCTCTGGCGGCACACTATCGCCGAGCGCGGCCTGCCATACACCCAGGCACGGCAGGGCGCGACAATCACTCTGGGCGCTCAGGTTACGCTCCAGGTCCTCTGGCCCGCGTCGCCCCTGCATAAGAGCAGCAGCGAAGAATATGACAATACGCTCGTGCTACGCCTGGTTGCGCCTGGACTACGCCTGCTGTTACTGGGAACCACCGCCATGAGCCGCTATGCCCTGTCGGGACTGCTGACGGCTATCGCGCCTGATTACTTGCAGGCCGATATAGTGCAGGTCGTGGGGGAGGTCGGGAAAAGCTTTCCAGCGGAACTGAGTGCCGTGTTGCAGGCCGCACATCCGGCACTGCTGGTGATTACGCCCGCCGCCCTGAGCGCCCACCAACGCCAGGCACATCTATCATCAACGATAGCACTCACCCGGCAATTGAGCGACGCGGTAACAGACCAGGTAGTACAAACCTCCCAGGCGGGGACATTGGAGATCACGAGTGATAACCACACGTGGGACCTACAACAACCGGTGAGCCCAGGCGTATAGCAATAGTAAGATGAGTACAGATAATTGCGCCATATCCACGCGTATGATACTATAACAC
>JALYVR010000045.1 GCA_030853145.1 Chloroflexota bacterium
GAACGGGTCCAGTGCATTCCTCACGTAGAGCTACCGTGGCTACCGGTCAATTGGCTCATATCCACCGCTTCGGCCATGAGTTGATAGCCCTCATCGTTGGGATGGATACCATCGCCCGAATCGTATGCCGGATGGAGTACCGCCTCATCATCAGGGGAAGCCAGGGGCGTTGCGAAATCGAAGATGGCATCAAACCACTGCCTCCCTTGCTCCCGTAGCCAGGTATTGACGAGGTGGCGTTGCTCCACTTGCGCGGGTAAATAGCCACCAGGCAAAATCGTCGTGCCAAACACCCGTCGATAGGTGTTCCTTGCCTGCCTTACCACCTGTTGGTATGCCTCGATCAACTGTGCTGCCGGAACCCCAAGACGCAGATCATTCGAGCCAATATGGACAATCAGATCCGTCGCTCCTGGTTGCGCCAGGACATCCCAGGTGAGGCGCTGACTCCCAGCTTCTCCGAACAGGAACGGTGGTATCCCGGTTCCTCCAGCCAGGGGAATCTCTGAAGACGTGAGTTGGTTGCCGGAAATGCCTGCATTGATGACCGACATGAAGCGCGTCCCGCTCGCATCCCTCAGTCGGAGTGCCAGGTAATCGGGCCAGCGTCGGTTCGCATTGGGAGTTGAGCCAAAGCCATCGGTGGTGGAAGAGCCGAACGCTACCACGGCATTGAGAGGAGCAGCTGGCAGGACATCGATGCCGGTGATCAGCCACCAGGATGCAGTGAGCAGAGGATAGCTCAGGAACGCGACCTCTGCTGGGGCTGCGGTCATATTCCCCATACCTGAGACATACGAGGTTTGCTGGGCCGTCATATGGCCGGTGAGGCTCTCTCCCTGTGCCAGCACAAAGGTGATCGCGAGATTGCTGAATGCCTCAACCCGCAAGGCCACCGGATCACTGATCACTTCCTGACCCGGTTTCAGCGTGACCATCGTCTGTTCCTCAAAACGCACAGCACGCTCTCCTGGGCGCAGAGCCGGACCCTGGAGCACCTGCCCCACGGAGATGGAAGAGAGCGTGATCGGCGCGTCTCCATAGCGGTTGGACAGGCGCAGGCGGAGCTGCTCTCCACTGGCGTGCAGGTGGATAATCTGCCGCAATGTGCGACCACTCAAATTGGCCGAAAACATGCGGGATGGGGCCGCATACCATGCACCCACCCAGCGCATCTGATTGTTCGTTTCTCCATTCATACAGAACAGAAATCCTTTCGCAAGACATCGTCGTGTCTTTGAGTAGGAGGTGGATCTGCTGCCAGTTACGGGGTTGACTCATGACGCTCATACCGAGGATGAGGCAGAGAAGGTTCCTCTTCAGAGCAGCAGATGTGTCGAACTCTCCCTGAAGAGTATCTTAACACGATTTCGCTTGTCTGGACACTTCCCCTTTTACCGCAATGGATACTTCTACTCTGTGCCACCCATCATATAAGTTGGTGTCCTCCCCATCTCGTGTCCTTTGACTGAGCATTGTAAATGAAGTTTCTCTGGCTCAGGTCGCAAACCACATATGGCGAGCCTGAGCCACTCCTGCGCGCGCCAGCTTAGCCTCGTTCGATCGCGCGCTCAACAGCGCTAGGCAGGCGCGTCTCAAAGTCCAGGATGCCAACCCAGTCTGGATGAATGAAGATGCGCGTCATGCGAGGATAGAGGCGATCTGCTTCCTTGAGCAAAGCCTCTGCGTCTTCCTCACTCATCGTCCAGTGAATCATTGTCGTATACTCCGGTGCGATGCCCTCCACCGTGTCGGCACGGACCGTCCCGCGAATGAGGAGGATCTTGGAGGCCGCAAAGTCACGGTCGACACTCACCGCCACCTTTGAGCCATTCGTGAGCACCTTTGTTTTGGGGGCATCCGTCGCTGTCGCCATCACAAGTTCCTCTCCGTTCCAGTGGAACCTGTCAAGCTTCAATCGCCAGGGTGATGGACAATCGGAAAGTGGTCTCGCGTCCCTATGATGAACGAATACCCTCCGCCGGAACGGGGGTGTCGGCGTCGAACAACTGGCGCAGGTAGTCGTTGAGGAAGACACCCTGGGGATCGAGGGAGGCGCGCAGGCGGCGGAAGTCGTGCCAGCGCGGGTAGAGCGCGGCCAGTTGCTCGGCGCTACGCGTGTGCATCTTGCCCCAGTGCGGGCGACCCTGGTAGCGCTCGAAGATCTTCTCCATGTGGCGGAAGTATGGTTTGTACTGCATGCCCTTGTACATATGCACCGCGATATAGCTGGAGTCGCGCTGGTAGGCCGGGCTGAGCCAGATGTCGTCGGCGCGCACAAAGCGGCACTCGACCGGGAAGTGTACGGCGAAGCGCTGCTCGTTGATGCAGGCGTTGATCTCGCTGAGCACGGTAGCCGCGTGCTCTGCCGGGACGTTGTACTCCATCTCCTGGAAGCGCACCATGCGCGGCGTGGCGAAGACATTATGGCTGTAGTCCACCTCGTCAACGCTGGCAATGCCCAGCGCCGAGATGTTGCTGATGCTCCGCGCCAGCGGCGGCAGCAGGCGGCTGCATTCTGAGAGCACCCAGAAGAGGCCGTTCTCCAGCACAATCTTATTGAAGTTTCCCCACAGGCTCCCCGCGTTCGGTTCGGCCTCGGTCTCGTTGAGGAACTTGGCCTGTACCCACTTTGTATAAGGGAACCAGAAGAACTCGAAGTGGCTGTTCTCCTGCTTGTAGCGCTCCAGGTTGTTCAGGCACTCGATCAGGCTCTCGCGGTGGGCTTTGAAATGCAGACGTTTAGCGGGGACCACGCGCAGAGTCACTCTGGCGATGACGCCGAGCGTCCCTAGCGAGACCTGGGCCGCCTTGAAGATATCGGGTTCGTGTGTTGACGAACATTCTAGGATGTCGCCCGACGCGGTGACCAGCGTGAGCGCCTCCACCTGCGTTGATAGCGTGCCGAAGCCCACGCCTGTGCCATGCGTTCCCGTGCTGATGGCCCCGGAAATACTCTGCACATCGATATCGCCGAGGTTCTCCTGTGCCAGCCCGCTCTTCAACAGCGTGTTGCCCAGCAGCTTGAGCTTCGTTCCTCCCAACACCGTCACTGTCCCGCGCTCCTTGTCGATGCCCTCGATACCCTGGAGGTTGTCCAGCGATAACAGCAGATCATCGGTCTGCACCAGCGGCGTGAACGAGTGACCTGTGCCCGCCACTCGCACATGCCGGCCCGCGCGCCCGCCGCTTGCAACGATGCGCGCCAGTTCAGCGATATTCCCCGGCCTGCCAACCTCCCGCGGCCTGCACTCAACCGAGCCTGACCAGTTGTGCCAGTGTGCGCTCTTTTTTTCGATCTTCATATGCCAGTTCCTCTTTACATTTGGCTGCCCATGGACATTAAGTGAAGCCCGTCCCTCTCTGATGGCGGAAGAGGCCGATCGTTCCGTAGGGCGAGGCAAGCCGTCGCCCCTACGGATTCGACTCGCTCTTTTCGGCTTCCGTTCACGCCTATGAGGCTTGCTTCGCCAGTGGTCTGGAACCGTCCTCTCCGATGACTGGCGAGGCTAGCTCTGCCCTACGGAACGATCGGCTCCCCTTGCCATCCGACAATGCCTCGTCCGTGTAGGTTAGATGAAACACTGGCCATCGCCGCGGTAGGTCGGCATCTCGCCTACAATCGTCCCATCAGAGACAAGCAGCAGATGTGTGAACCGTTCGCAGACTTCTCCGGCCTTGGCGTGGCGCATAAATATCGGGTCGCCGAGCGCAAGTTGTACCGGCCCGGTGTACTTAATGGGTGTCTGCACCTCGCCTGCACCTTCGAGCGGAATGAGGCGTGCGCCACTCGGCAGGTATGGCCGCGGTTGCTTATCGGGGCCTGTTGCGCCGGAGGCTATGTAGCCGCCACCCAGGCAGGTGTAGATGGATGCACGCGGTCGGCGCACGATCTCGATGGCGTAGCCGGCGGCCGGCTGGTAGCGGAAGTCGCGATAGCTATCGAAGAGCGTTGGCGAGTAGAAGCCCGACCCCACGGTGATTTCGGTGACACCGGGTTCCACGCGTGTCGTCGCCATGCTGCCGGTGCCGCCGCCATTGACAAAGCGCAGTTCCGGCCCATACTCGCGCACAAGATCAACCAGCGCCGCGCGCCGCGTTGCCACCTCGCGCACCGAGCGCCGCTTGATCCGCTGCACCAGGGCGTTCTTGAGCGCCTTACCTGCCACCTGGTCGCCCACCCCGGCGATCTGCGCCTCGTAGCCCATAATGCCATCCAGCCACACATGCTGCGAGGCCATGATACGCTCGATCACCGGCCGCGCCTGCTCCGCGTTGCCCACTGGCGAGCGCCACACGCCGAAATGCAGGCCAGGAAACTGCGACGACATATCGATATCGAGACACAGCGGCAGCCGCACCCCTTCCCGCTCCGCCACCGCCTCCACCTGCGCCACGTGCTCTATGCTATCGACCATCAGCGTTATATGTGTGCCTGCCGCCGTAGCCCGCGCCACCGCCACGATATCGTCCGCGTGCCAGCTTGGATAGCCAATCAGCAGATCATCAAACCCCTGCGAGGCCAGGTATACAGCCTCGCGAGCCGAGTAGGACATGACCCCCTGAAAGCACGCGTCGGTCGCCAGAATGCGCTTGATAACTCCTATGCAGCGCAGCGATTTCGAGGCCAGGCGCACGCGCTTCCCGCCTGCCCGGCCGCGTATCGCCAGTATGTTCTGGTACAGCAGGTCAAGATCAAGGAAGGCGAACGGCATCGTGTGCCCCCTGAACACTTCCCGGTAGTAGTCATAATCACGCACGCGCGCCGGTACCGCGTCTCTCGTCGGCTGGCTCTGCTCCTGCTGTCTCTCCTGTTCCTGGCTCAGCATGAGTATTCTTTCCCTCTCTCCCCCGCGCACTGCAACGAGCGCGAAGGTCTTTATGGCTCTATTCTGACAAATTCGCTGAAGGCGATGGCATCATTCTATGTAGGTGGAGGACCGAGCACATTAAGCACAGTTCCTCTGCAAGCTATTTTAACACTCTTCATAGTCGCTTTGCTATCCTGTAATGGTCGCGCTCCGGTCCGCGTAGGGGCGATGGCTTGCTGGTAAATTAACTAAGGGTTGACCAATTTTGCATTAAAGGATGGGAATTGACGCTGAAGGGTGGAACTTGACACTTCTATGCCTGGAAAAACCACTCTCCATCAGGTATACTTTCTCCAAGCCTCAAATAGCGGAAACAGAGCACTTTTTGACGATAACTTTTCGCCTGCTTCAGTGGATCACCTTGAGAAGCGGCATCACAGTTCTGTCAGAAAACTTTTCGTTTGAAAAGACCGTTTTTACGATCCTGGTCTGCTGGAAACAAACGGTCTGTTGCCTGGAAAAGAATTGCGTCAGACGAGCCAGAAAATGCGCCGCTTTTACCTCTTGCATATCGAGGTGCGCGAATGGTTATGTGTCAAAAAGCGAACGGAATTGGGAATTGATTCAAATGACAGTATCGATGGCTGACGAACTTCGGGTGATGCTCGAAATCGGCCCGAAAGGCAAGCAGGTGGTGGCGGTGGCACCGGATTGGCCCGGCCTTGAGCGTGGTGCGAAGACCAGGGAGGCCGCGATTGAACGGGTACAAGCCTACCTTCCACGCTACGCACCGGTGGCGAACTTGGCGGGGATGGGTGCGGAGTTCGCGGCCATCGCCACCGTCGATGTGGTCGAGCACTATCCGGGTACGGGCTCAACCGACTTCTGGGGCATCTCGTTCGCGTTCTCGGGCATCGACAGACACGTCGTGTCGAGCGAAGAATTGGAACGAGAACTGACGTTGCTGCAGGCGTGCTGGGCGTTTTTCGACAACATACGTTCGCGCGTGTCGGCGGAGCTGCAGAAGGGTCCGCGCGGGGGCGGGCGCGATCGGGACCGCATCGTCCAGCATACGTTGGGCACGGAGCAGGACTGGGCGGTGAAGCTCGGGTTGCGCACTCCTGACGGCGCGCTGCTGACCGACGAGGGCCTGAGAGCGCACCGCGACGCCTATCGCACTGCCATTCGAGCGTTCCATGCCCAGGGCAAACTGGCCCGCACCTGGCCGCTCCGGTATCTGATTCGGCACACCGCGTTTCACACGCTGGATCACGCGTGGGAAATGGAAGACAAGGACCTGACAGGCAACCGCGCGTGAGATGGGGGATATGGCGAAGTTTCATAAGGAGAGTTACCGTGATGCCTGATGCTCTATTTGCTGAACCCAAACTTGCCGAAATCTATGACCTCCTCGACAGTCCGGACCGACCGGACCTTGCTCCATATCTAGCTGTAGCAGACGAATTTCACGCCCATTCTGTTATTGACCTGGGATGCGGAACTGGTAATCTTGCCTGTCGCTTGGCGGCACTTGGGAAAGAGGTCGTTGGCATCGATCCGGCTACAGCCTCACTGGATGTCGCCAAGCGGAAAGCGTCTGCCGACCGGGTTCGCTGGATCACCGGTACTGCGGCACAGCTCAAAGGATTGGATGCCGATCTCATCACTATGACCGGCAATGTGGTACAAGTATTCGTTCTGGACGAGGAGTGGATGGCGACTCTTCGTGCATGTCGCGATGCGCTTCGTCCAGGTGGGCGGCTTATCTTTGAGGTGCGTGATCCAGCCAGGGAAGCATGGAAGGGCTGGAGCCGAGAGCAGTCCTACAAGACGATTGAAGCACCTGGAATCGGCATGGTCGAGTCTTGGGTGGAACTGGTGAACGTGCAGCTACCGCTCGTCTCTTTTCGCCATATATTTGTGTTCCACAAGGACGGGAGCGTGATGACGTCCGAGTCAACTTTACGGTTTCGCACCCGATCAGAGTTTGCTGAGACACTCTCCCGTGCTCAATTAACGCTAGAATCAGTTCGAGGTGCCCCCGACCGTCCTGGCTTAGAGTTCGTCTTTATTGTTCACTGATGATACCGGTAAGGTTACTAGATAAGACTGCGAGAGTCGAGTGGCAGTTGAGCGTACCAGAGTTCTCGCTTTTGAGCTGCATCGCTGCTTGTTCTGGCAACTGGAATATTCTTCCTATCGAAAGACTCGCGAGCGATGTATTTCCAATATTCCATGCTAACGCCCCAGATGGGAAGCGGTTTTTCCAGGCATCGAAGTGTCAAGTTCCATCCTTCAGTGTCAATTCCCACCCTTCAGTGCAAAATCGGTCCACCTTTCAGTTAATTTACCACTTGCCTCGCCCGCGTCGGCTTCCACGAGCGAGGCAAGCCATTGCCCCTACGCGGACCAGAGCGCATTTGTGGGAGTAAAAATCGTGCTCACCTGAGGTCACGTTCACTTTGACATCAGCAGGGAGAAAGAGGTACCGTGTTATGGAAGTATACTGGAACTGGAGAAATGCTTGTTATGTCATGGACACCGCTGGCGGAGCGTTTCGCCGCTCTCCCGCTGATCCTTTCGGGTCCCTTGCTGCGGCGGGTCGAGCCAACCGCCGTCACTGTCTGGCTCGCTTTGAAGGAGCCGTGTGTAGTGACGCTGCGCGTCTATGCCAAAAATGAGGCGGGCGATCTCATTGTGTACCGTGAAGGCACGCGCCAGAGCATCCGGCTCGGCGATCACCTGCATATTCTCGCTGTGACTGCTCACACGGGAGCTGGGGCGCCGCTGAGCTGGGGAAAGCTCTATTACTATGATCTGTTCTTTCAAAGGCAGGACCGTACAGCTTCTGCCGACGCACAAGGTGCCGAAACGGCAGCGCATCTGGCTACACCGGGCATTCTCAGCGCCGATCCTGTTCAGGATGATCCACTCAAGTGGCTGGTCTATCCGGGTCATCCCCTGCCGAGCTTCGTCCTGCCGCCTGAAGATCTCAATCTGCTCAGGGTGGTGCATGGTTCCTGCCGCAAGCCGCATGCGAGTGGCCGCGAGATGCTCTCGGCGCTGGATACGCTCCTCGCCTCGGTCATCCAGCAGGAAAGGGATCGCCCCCAGCAGCTTTTTCTCACCGGAGATCAAATCTATGCCGATGATGTGGCGGCTCCGCTGCTGTTCGCGCTGATCGATGCGGGCCATTTCCTCTTCACGGGCAATGAGGAAGAAGTTCTGGCGGGAGTAGGCGTTCCCGCACGCACAGTGGGGCCAGGGGAACGTGGCTCGCTGGTGCATTCTCGCGCTATGTTGACCACCACGACTCCGCACAATCACTTGCTGGTGCTGAGCGAGTATCTCGCTATGTACCTGTTCGCCTGGTCCGATGTGTTGTGGCCCGGCGATCTGCCTGGTGCCCAGGAGATATGGGCGGCCTATCCACAGTCGCGCCCTGACGGCAATGAAGGAGAAAAGCTGGAGGCTGTGTACATTGTTCAGGTGGAACAATTGAGCGCCTTTCGTGCGGCTTTGCCGCAGGTCCGGCGCGCCCTGGCCCATATTGCCACCTATACTATCTGCGATGACCACGACATCACCGACGACTGGTTTCTTGACGGGGCCTGGTGCCAGCAGGTGCTGGCCAGCGCGTTGGGACGGCAGATTGTGCGCAACGGCCTGCTGGCCTACGCCCTGGTTCAGGGTTGGGGCAATACACCGCAGCAGTTTGAGGAGGCCAATGGCCTGGCGCTGCTCGCTGCCATCGATATGTGGCGTGGAGATGCCGTTGATGCCAGGCTGGACACGATTGAGGAGCTGCTTGGCCTGCCGACCGCTTTTAGCGGCAGTGGCACGCTGCTGCATTCGGCGCGGGCGCTGCACTGGTATCATACCTACGAGGGGCCGCGCTACCAGGTGGTCCTGATGGATACACGCACGCAGCGTTTCTACCGCTCGCCCCACGACTTCCCTGGGTTGCTCTCCTCTGATGCCGTGCATGCGCAGGTGCTCCCGGCTGCGCGCCGGAATGCCGAGGTGACGATCATGATCTCGGCCACCCCTGTGCTTGGTGTGGACTTCATCGAGTCCATTCAGATCTGGAGCCACACGTTCGTCAGGGAGAATTATGCCTACGACTGTGAAGCCTGGGCATTGGAGTGGCAGACGTTCCAGCACTTCCTCAAGACGGTAAGCGCTTTGAAGCGTGTGGTCTTCCTCTCAGGGGATGTGCATTATGCCTTCGGCTCCAGTATGGAGTACTGGGATGAGCAGACGCAGGCCAGCGCCAAATTCGTGGACTACACCGCCAGTCCCTTAGCGAATGAAGGGGCCGGCGCCCACATCGCCATGCTCGCCATTGGCTACCCGCACCTGCAACACCTCCTGCGGCACCAGGGCACGCCGACGATGGACTTTTTCGCCTGGGATATCGACCCCGGTGATCGGCGGGTATTCAACACCGTGCGTGCGCTCATCTGGCGACGCATCTACCTGTTCTGGCGGGCCATTCCCCGGTTGCTGGCCCTGCGCCGCTCTCCATATGAGATCGTCCTGCCGATGCACGGCTGGTCCCAGGGCGCTTTTCGTCGCTGTCCGCCCGATCGCGTCTACCGCCTGCGCTACCTCCCCAACACGCTCGCGCTTATCGCCCAGCGCAAGAGAGATCGCCTGCGCCAGCGTAGCACCTCTTGGACGCTCAGAGTGCTGCGCCTGGCTCTGGGGGGCATCACCTTCCTGGAGACCAGTGTCAAGAGAGGCGCGCGGCATCTGTTGTGGAAAGAAAGGCAGGACGAGCAGGCAGCAGGGATGCTCGAACAGCCGGGACGCCAGTTCGTGTATGAGACGGCACAAGGGACGAACCGCCTCGGACGCCAGCTCGCGAAGCCCAGGAACAAACTGGTGGCCGCTCTACAACGACGCGCCGCCTGGCTGAGCCACCAGAAAGCCGGGCAACTGATCGTTGGCTATAACAACCTGGGCGAGATTCACTTCACGTGGACCGCAGAGAAACACATGGTGATGCAGCGTCTCTGGTACCATCCCGACGATGCCGCCCGGCACTTATTGAAGGCCGACTACCAGGAGACGCTGGACCTGCCAGCGCCTAAAGCCGCCCCTCCGCTGCCGTAAGCCGTGTTGCCTGGTCTTTTTCATGTGTAAGAGCTAGCAGCGAGGGGGAAACTCACGCTTTCAGCGAACGCGATGTAGGAGCCAGAGGAGCACGTCTTGCCGTTTCGCATAGTGAAGCAACGGCGGTGTGTCGGGCAGCGCGATACCGTGGCTCTGGGCTACGGTATTGTGCTGAAGTTCGCTCTCAGCGATTTGTAGCGGCCAGCATTTGTGGTGGATATCGAGCCGGTACAGGCGCCGCTGTTTTGCGAGGGCGTAGAGGCAATAGCGCTCCGTGAGCCAGTACTCCAGAGTCCCCTTGTCAGCGCAGGCTACCGGGGCGATAGGCCAGTAGGTGGCAGCAAACTCGCCAGGTTTGGCTCCAGGGTGTGTACGCTGGCTATGGTAATGGATAGTATCGCCCTCCTCCTGGCACTGTATCTGCGCGCGATAGTAAGGCAGGTGAAAAAAGGTTCGTGCCAGCGCAACAGCCAGCGCATTGGCGGCATCCAGGCTGAAGAAGTAGACACCGGGAATGCCATTCACCACGACATAGGTGCGTACATTGATCTCAAGAAACTGAGACAGTCCAGGAATCAAGGGTGACCAGCGGGGACGCGCATTGCGAACGCGAAAAGGCACGACGCCGACCCAGGACTGTCCCTCGAACGTGTCAAGTGCGAGGGACTCTGGCACAAGTGCGCGCAACATGTCTGGAGCAACGGGCCAGTGGGCGAAGAGCAGCTCGTGCCAGCTTTGTGTCATCACCCAGGGTCCTTCTGGCAACGGATATGGTCGATGCTCAACGTCTCGCAAAATTGACGCCGTATTCATTCCATGATCCTCAATGCTTTAATGCTTTGTGTGAAGAAAAGCCTGAAGCCATAGCGCTATCCCGCTGGCTACAGTTCCTCTGTAAGCTATTATAGTATTCTTCACAGTTTTTTTGCTATCTTAGCAAAGATCGTATCAGGCTTTTCGTCCAGGCATTGCTCCCCACCAGGGACAAGTCTCGTGTGGCCAGGTTTGAGGAGGTCAGGCGTTTGCTGCAAAACCCATAAAGTTTGTTGGACCAGGATACTCTTTCTGCTGAACAATGAGGTATAATGGTGCAGAGACGGTCACAGCCATCAGAGAGGCCAGTGGTCCAGGTGGGTCTGGAATGCCTTGTGTCTCCTGTGGCAGGAGGTACTGCATGCATGAACTGCCGACGGGAACGGTCACCCTGCTCTTCACCGATATCGAAGGCTCCACCCACCTGCTTCAGCAACTAGGCCACCGCTATGATGGCATCCTCACCGAGTGCCGTCAACTCCTGCGTGCAGCCTTTCACCAGTGGAACGGGTATGAGGTGGACACCCAGGGAGATGCCTTCTTCGTGGCCTTTGCGCGCGCCACCGATGCGGTGTCAGCGGCAGCGGAGATGCAACGTGCTCTTGCTGCCCATCCCTGGCCCGATGCTGCAACAGTGCATGTACGCATAGGTCTACATACGGGCGAACCCCAGCGTTCTGCTGAAGGCTATGTGGGCCTGGACGTGCATCGGGCAGCACGCATCATGAGCGCTGGTCACGGAGGACAGGTGCTGCTTTCCCAGACGACCCGCGACCTGGTAGAGCATGACCTCCCAGCCGGAGTGAGCCTGCGAGACCTGGGAGCGCATCGTCTCAAGGACCTCCAGTATCCCAGCCCCCTTTTTCAGCTCGTCATTTCCGGCTTCCCTGCCGATTTTCCGCTCCTCAAGACCCTTGACATTCACCACAACGCCTTGCCTATCCAGCTCACCTCACTTATTGGACGCGAGCAGGAGGTGGCGGAGATCAGTGCTCTGCTTACCCGACCAGAGATGCGCCTGGTGACCCTGGTGGGTTCAGGCGGGATTGGCAAGACCCGTCTCGCCATCGCTGTCACCACTCAGATGCGCTCGTTCTTCGTTGGTGGCATCTGCTTCGTTGGGCTGGCGGCTCTGAACGACCCGGAGCTGGTCGTACCCAGCATTGCCTGGGAGTTGGGACTCAAGGAAAGTGGCACGCATCCTCCCCTTCAGCAGGTGCAGGCCTTTGTGGGCCAGCAACCCTTCTTGCTCGTGCTTGATAACTTCGAGCAGATCGTGGCCGCTGCTCTCCGAATCGAAGAGCTTCTGGCTGGCAGTCCCTGTCTGAAGATCCTCGTGACGAGTCGAGCAGTGCTCCATCTCTCCGTCGAGCAGGTCGTTCCCGTGGCTCCCCTTTCACTGCCCAGTCTCTCCACCTCTAACAACGAGGACATCGCTCAATCGGCAGCGGTGACCCTCTTTGTGCAACGGGCATGCAACAGCCTCCCCAGCTTTCAATTGACTTCTAGCAATGCACGAGCCATTGCGGAGGTATGCGTGCGGCTGGATGGCTTGCCCCTGGCCATTGAACTGGCGGCCGCTCGTGTGAAACTGCTGCCGCCCCAGGTCCTCCTGGCACGCCTGTCGCAGTGCTTGCAACTGCTTACTGGTGGTCCACGCAGTTTGCCTGTTCGCCAGCAGACGCTGCGGGGTACCATCCAATGGAGCTATGATCTCTTAGGACCAGAAGAGCAAGCACTTTTTCACGTGCTCTCCGTCTTTGAGGGCGGCTGGACGCTGGAGGCTGCCGAGGCACTTTGTCAGAAAATAGGCCAGGCTGACCTGGATGTCTTGAATACCCTCTCGGCACTCATTGATAACAGCCTCATCCAATCGAGCGAGCAGGAAGCCGAGGAGCCACGCTTCCTGATGCTGCAAATCATGCGCGGGTTTGGGCTGGAGAGGCTGACTGCGAGCGGAGAACTGGAAACGACCCGAGTGGCGCATGCCCACTACTTCCTGGCGCTGGCCGAACAGGCCGAGCCTGAACTTGACGGTTCCAACCAGGCAATGTGGGTAGCTCGACTGGAGCACGAGCACGACAATCTGCGCGAAGCACTGGAGTGGGCGCTGGAGAAGGTGAGAGACGAAAAGGCGGTAGAGAGCAGGGAGATCGGCATGCGCTTGAGCGCCGCACTCAAGGAATTCTGGATGATCCTTGGGCACTATCGTGAGGCTCGTACGTTTCTAGAGCGCGCTCTCGCTTTGAGCGAAGGGACCCGCACTTCCTTGCGTACCAGGGTCTTACGAGCTATTGCATCTGTTGCGGATTGTCAGGGCGACATTGATCGGATAGAGGTCGTGGCCCAGCAAAGCCTGACCCTCTCCCGAGAACTGGAGGACACTTGCGGCATTGCTGAGTCCCTCGGCTTACTGGCAGCTGCCGCCTGGTTGAGAGGAAAGATCGTCGAAGCCGTCTCCCTTCATGAAGAACAGGTGAGACTCCTGCGGCAAGTGGGCGAGCCTGGGGAACTTGCTGATGCCCTCTTCCATCTGGCAGAGCACGTCAGCTCACTTGGGGAGTATGCCCGGGGACAGGCGCTCTTCGAGGAGGCGCTCCAGCTCTTTCGGCAAGCAGGCAATGATCTCTGGGTTGGTTGCACACTCGTCCACTCGGCCTCCTGGCTCTGGTTTACTCTGGGCGATCTGGCGACCATGCGCCACCGGTTCCAGGAGGGACAGGCACTCATCACCAGGGTGGGCGACCGAGCCTGGAGTGCTGAATGCTTATGGATTGCCGCACTGCTGGCCCTCTCTGAGGGAGAGCCGGTCAGAGCATCCAGCCTGGCTCAAGAGAGCCTGAGCATCTATAGGGAGATGGGAGATCCCTGGTATAGTGCCTGGTTGCTGCACCTTTTAGGAAGGATTGAGACACAGCGGGGAGCGATATCCACAGCGTGTCTATGGTATCAGCAGAGTCTGGCGCTCAACCAGCAAGTAGGAGAGAAGTGGATGACACCCTTCAATCTGGAGGGACTGGCCAGTGTGGTCGTCACCCAGGGAGCGCTTCTATGGGCAGCACAGTTGTGGGGAGCGGCAGAATCCCTGCGCGAAGCAATAGACGTTCCCCGACTGCCTGTTGATCGTGTCGGCTATGAGCAAGCAGTAGCCGCTGCACAGGCGCAACTAGGAGAAGACGCCTTCGCTGCTGCGTGGCAAGAGGGGTGGACGATGAAACTGGAGCAGGTTATCGACGATGCACTCAAGAGGGGAGTAACCTTTTCCAGTTGAAAACGAGCCTGCTGAACCATAACCAGGCTATGCGTCAGAAGTGGCGAAGTTATGGTAATTCTGACACTACGATAGACGAAAGCGCCTTGCCAAAGAATTTATTAGAGTAGATGCGCGTAGCGTTTCACCTACACAGCCTGCTTCGCGCGTATGCCATTCTCCCTCGTGCGCGCCCTGGCCCGCATAAGGGCTATGGCTTGTCCATGCTTGATACTCCATCGGGGATGATCCAACAGCGGGGGCATGCCGCGCGTCGGCTTCCAGGGCGCCGCTGGCCTGCGCCCTGGAAGCC
>JALYVR010000046.1 GCA_030853145.1 Chloroflexota bacterium
CAAAAAAATAGTCTCGAAACAGCCTATCTCGCCGGAACCCAGCCCTGGCAGCAATCAGGCGTCGGATTGCACACGTCACACAGCGCACACGATATCGAGCCACCTTGAGCAGGATCCACTCAGGCAAACGCGTGTTGCGGTCATCAGGGAAATGACACAGTGAGAAAGAAGCTCTTAGTGCTCCATGTCAAAAATGCGTCGCACCAGCATCTCGAATCCTCCTTGTGGCATTCCTCTGCGCAGGAGTGCCAGCATAGTGGCCTGGGCGCCTACGGTGTTGTGCAGGTGAGGCGAATCCTGCTTGATGATCCGCAGAATCGCTCTGGCAACTTGCTGGGAGGGCATGCCCTGGCGCATCGCGGTATGAAACGCCTCTGTCACTTGCCTGCGAAGATGAGCATACGCGGCAATCTCGTGACTCACCTGGGGTACAGCATCGGCTACCGGGGTACTCACAGGGCCTGGTTCGACAAGCGAGACGTTGATGCCAAACGGGCGTACTTCATAGCGGAGCGACTCGTTGTATCCCTCGATGGCAAATTTACTGGCGACATACAACGCGCGGAAAGGGATGCCGATGAACCCCCCTGCCGAACTCATAGTAATGATTTTGCCGGAGTGTTGCTGACGCATGGTCGGCAGCACCGCATTTGTCATGCGCACCATTCCAAAAAAATTGGTTTCAAAGACAGTACGGGCTTCAGAAAGTAGGGTTTCTTCCGCCGCTCCTGCAATACCCGTCCCGGCATTGTTGATCAGAACATCAATGCACCCTCCCTGTGCCAGGACGCTCTGGACACAATTCGAGACAGACTCGTCCGAATGAACATCCATCTCCAGCAATGGAAACGCTCGCCTTCCATGCCCCTTCGGGTCACGGCTTGTGCCAAATACGCGATAGCCGTGTGTGATGAGCAACTCCGCAGTTGCCCGGCCAATCCCGAAACCGGCTCCTGTAATCAGCACCACGCGCGCAGTCGTCATTATTGTTCTCCTTCTCGCATGTTTCATGCCTTTTACGCAAGGCCGCAGGCTCATTTACAGTCTCTTCAATACTGCTTGTACTGCTGGCCATTGGAGCAGCACAATAATCAGGCAGAGACCTAAGAAGACGAGAGTCCAGGGCACTTCAGCAAAGAGATTTCCAGCTCGAATATGGGCCAGCGTTGCCCCTACCATCGATGCTGCTATAAGTAGTGCCCCGACGGCCGCCAGGAAATTCAGGCGCAGACCGAGTAGCAGCAATACCGCACCACTCAGCTCTATCACATTCGCGACCCAGATGAGCCACAGCGGGACAGCGAGCAAGAGTACCTGCCGTAAAGTAGCAGCACCAAACATCCGACTGACTGGAATGATGATAAACGTGACAGCAACAAGGAATTGCAACAAAAAGACACCGATCCTGAACATAGTTGCTCCCTCCCGGAGAAAAAACAGAGCGTGATGACGAAGGGCTACCTTTGATAGCTTGCCTCAATCACATGCTGGCTTATATACATAAACAAAGTCAACAAAGAGAACTAAGTTCACTCGACAACAAAAAAAATTAAGAACCTGGCTGCATGCTCCAGGCGAGGAGCAAATCATTTATGGCCTGCGAGAGAAGCTCCCTCGCCCGTGTTGAACCACCGTAAATATGCTGAGCCATGGTAAGTGCAATCAACCCATGCATCATCGCCCACAAGATATCAACAGATGCATCCAGGCTAGCCAATGTCACCCCATTAGCCTGGCTCCACTCTTCTATGACTTTCCGTACGATCAGAAACGCGGCTTTGGCCTCCTCGACCTCACGAACTTTCCCTTTTAAATCAAACATCAGTTGATACACGGTTGGGTGATGCCAGGCAAAGTTCCAATAGGCTATAGCAAGCTGGAGCAAGCGTTCTGACGGATTGCGCTCTTGCTCAGCACTGCGTTCTAAAGCCGCCAACATTTGCTGGAATCCCTGGAGCAGAAGCGTGTGTAAGATGGCCTCTTTCTCCTCAAAGTACTTGTAAATGGCGGAAGGACTGTATTCAATCCGCTCAGCAACATGACGAATGGTCACAGCCTGCCACCCTTCTTCAGAAGCAATTTCCAGGGCAGCCTGGAGAATAGCCTGTTTAGTGGCCTGTCGTTCGCGTTCACGTCGCTGTTTAGGACCCACAGTCATCATCTTCCTTTTCCTTAAAATTATAGAACAATGTTCACTAAATGTCAAATGTTCTCTTTATGCCCCTTCGTACACTCGTGGTGTGAGCATCACTGGCACCTGTTTGGGATCAGATACTACTCATACCTGCATACGACCCTATCTTTGTGTGAAGGCGTCCCACCGTATACCAATCATGCCGGGCAGATCAAAAAGAACGGACACGAGGGGCAGCGGCCTGGATCGCTGGGCGCTGCCGGATATTCATGGCGCCCCAGGTTGCCGAGACTTTGTTCGAGCTTGTCGTAGAGGCTCTGCTCGCGTTTCTCGGTGAGCTTGATCGGGGTCATCTCGCCGGTGGTCAGGTTATCGTAGTGCAGCTCGATAGCCGGACCCGGATGCTGCTGGCGATAGACGCGGGCGTAGAGCAGTTCGCGCGTATCCGGGTCCGGCTCTTGCTTGCGCTTGCCGAAGCGCGTGCGCACAAATTTGACGGGCTGGCTGGCCTGCGCCGCGCCATCGACGCGGTCTACCTCCACGCGGATCACGCGGCCCGCGACCTCTATCGTGAAGCTTGGGCGCAGGTCCCAGGTTAGCTCTTGTCCAGCGGCCACCAACTTGCTGCGCACCATCTCGACCACCTCGTGTCCGTGCTGCTCGTAAAGGAGCGCGAACGGTGTCTCGTGGCCGCCTAAGGCCTGCCAGTGCTGCGTGTACAGGTCGCGTGCCTCCGACTTCGATGGCAGTCTGACCGCCAGCAGTTCCTCATCGCCCTGACCGGCCGCCTGTGTATGCAGCGCCTCTATGGACTTGCGCGTGGCCTGTAGAAAGAGGTAATACGCGCCGTCTTCAAGTTGGAAGCGATAGATGTGGCCGTAGACATATTTGCGCGGGCAGTTCTGATAGGTCTCAACGGCGGAGACCGGCAATATCTCAGGCTCCATGGCCTGAATAAACTGCTCGCCGGGCTGCGAGGAGGGCAGCAATTCGTCAGCGGATTCTGACAGCGCGGCTACTTCGGCGCTCTCCTGCCAGCACAAGGTCGTGAGGCGGCCAGCGGGGAGGGCAGCGCGCAGGGGATCGAGAAACTGGGAGGAGCGGGATTTACGCTTGCGCTGCCGCTCGCTATAGCTGAGCACCAGGTGGTCGCGCGCGCGCGTGACGCCCACGTAGAAGAGGCAGGCCTCGCCGCTCTCGTGGACGGCCGCATCCTCGCTCTCCGCTGGCAGCATGCCCGCTGGAGGAGGTATAGGATTGTAGCGCCGCATGGTTGGGAAGCGCTGCTGCGACAGACCTGGCAGGTAGATCACAGGGAACTCCAGGCCCTTGCTGGCGTGAACCGTCATCACACGAATCACGTCGGCCCGCTCCCCGTCCTCGCTCTCCGCACCCTGCTGGCGATTGCCGCCATCCTGGCGTAGCGTCAGCAACACCGTCAGGTAATCAACAAAGCCCTTCGCCTGCTCCTGGATAGTCGGCGCTGCTGGCGGAGTATACGCTTCTGCTTCCGGCTCCCGCGCGGCCTGCCTCTCGCTGTGCGCGCGGAGCAACTGCTGCTGCTGATCATAGCGCCGCGCAAGTTGCAGGAGACCAGAATAGTCGGCAAGCATATGGCGCGCGCGCGTGCGATCTTCAACCGTGAGCAGCTCGCGCACCAGTGAGGTCTCGACGAAGAGATAGTATGCCAGCAGCGACCAGACATCGAATGCATTGTGCGAGAGCGATTGCAGTATCTCCGCCAGGCGTGTGAGCGCGTGCCGCCCTGTGATGCTCATACTCAGAGGAGCCTCGCCGCGTAGCACCAGTAGACCGGGCGGGCTGTGCTGTTCCCTGGCGGCCAGCAGCAGCGCCTCGATATCCTGTTGGGAGAGCGCGTGCTCAGGCAGGCGAGCAACGCGCAGCAGGCCCATCCCGCTCGGCTCGGCCAGCAGCAGAACAATGGCGAGCAGGTCTTTGATGTGCTCCTGCTCTAGCATCCCGCCACCCTCGATAATGGGCAGGTTTGCCGCTGCGAGGGCGCGCGAGATCTTGCGGGCCTGCGCGCGCGTGCGACAGAGCACCACCATATCCTGGTAGCGATAGCCCTGGCCGCGCTTATAGCGTATATCGGCAATCAACCCCGCCAGTTCACTGGCCTCATCCTCCGCCGCCGCCAGGGTTACATACGGGTCAGAAGGCGCGTCGCGTGCCGCCTGGTTGCGCATTGGCTGGCTTTCTCCCAGCGCGGCGGGTGGCTCCAAGGTATGGAAACGGAAGGCCTCCGCCAGTTCCACAATATCGGGGCGCGAGCGATAGTTGCGGCTGAGCGGCAGCACAACGGCGCCGGGATAGTCATCGCGGAAATTGGCGATATTGGCCGGCGAGGCGCCCCGGAAACCATAAATCGCCTGGTTGGCATCGCCCACCACCCACACGCGCCGCGCATCGCCCGCCAGCAAGCGCAGCAGGACCCCGCTCGCCCGGTTGATGTCCTGGAACTCATCGACGAGGATATGTTGATACTGCCGGTGCTGCTCCTCGCACACCTGCGAGTGTTCCTCAAGCAACTGGACCACCAGCATCAGCAAGCCACCGAAATCGGTGTCGCCGCGCCGCCGCAGTTCCTCCTGATAGAGCGCATAGACAGCGGCCACCTCCAGAGACTTCTCGGCCTTTTCGCGTTCTTCGTCGCTCTCGGCCATATCGAGCATGCGCTGTGCCAGCTCTCGATACTGCTCAGGCGTCACCAGTTCGTCCTTGGCGCGCGAAATGGCGCGCAAGATGTCGGGAAAATAAAACGTGGGCGTCGTCAGGTGCCGGTAATGATACAGGGGGAGCGCGCCCGCCATGCGCCGCAGCAGAAAATAGCCCTCGGCATCGTCAACGAAGGTGAAGTCGGGACGCAATCCCGCCAGGTCGCTGTACTTGCGCAGCAGCTCGGCACAGAAAGCGTGAAAGGTGCTGACGGTGGGGAGCAGCCAGGTGCTAGCCGGCTCGACACCCGTATCTAGCGCCAGTTGCAGGCGCTCCTGCATCTCTTCGGCGGCCTTGCGGGAGAAGGTCAGCGCCAGGATGTGCTGCGGCGGCACCCCCAATGTATGGATCAGGTGCTGCGCCCGCCCGATCAGTGTGCTGGTCTTGCCGCTGCCGGGGCCGGCGACGATCAGGGCCGGCGTAGGCGCCTCGATGGCCGCCTGCTGGAACTCGTCATAGTGCCGCCTCTTCGCGACCGGCTGTGGTTGCTCTCTCCGGGTACTCTGCGCGTTCGCAAGGAGAGCAACATCCTGAGCAAGCTTGCTCTGTTCATTGAGCTTCAGCAGACCTACCAGGCGATTGAGCATGGCCGCGCTGGAGACATCAAAAAGGCTTGCCAGCCGCGCGGGCGGCACCTGGTGGGCGAGATAGAGCGTGTAGACACGCTCAAGCGGCATTAGCAGTTCGGCGGCAAAGATGTTGGCGGCCAGTTCGCGCTGGCTGCGGGGACTGTAAGATTGACCAACGCCGAGCACCTCCTGCATAACATCTTCGTCTGTGAGGTCCGGCAGCGCCTCCTGCACATCCGGCTGCTGGCAGGGGTCGTCGGGCGAGACCGCCGGTACGTCCCGCGGGATAGCGGCCGCTGAAGCCAGGAAAGCCAGTTCGGGCAAGAGGGCCTGTATCTGCGCATTATGCTGGCGGTGGAGGAGCGCGTGACCCAACTCGTGAGCCAGGGTGAAGCGACGCAGCGTCTCGCGCAGATCGCGGCAGAGCCAGATCAGGTCCTCCCCCGGCTCCAGCCAGCCGTACGTCCCGTCGGCATAGTCATCGGGATGGAAGGTCTCGACCGCGAGGCCGAGCCAGGCCACCAGGTGGTCCACAGGTGTCCGATCGTCTGTCCATTCTGGGTGTGCTGCTCTATAGTTCAGGAGCAGTTGACGCGCAACCGCCACCACCAGCGCGCGCGTGTGCTCGTCCATGCATTCCACCTTCATAGTATTCATCGTTAGCGAATATCACCTGCATTGTATCACGAACGCTCTTTCTCAGAAAACCGGCATGCCACCCCCTTATTCCTATTCTCAGCAGGGAGGTCCTTCCCGGAAACGAGGCGGCACCAGGCGTGGATCTACGCGGACTTGTAAACCGCGCCCTTACGCCTGGTGCCGCCTCGTTTTCCGTCATTGGATGATTTTTTCAATCGCCCTGGTCGAGGGAAGCGTGATGTTCGTTTCATGCGCCACGTAGTATAATACGTTAGACAAGCTAAGAGCCGGATACCTCTCCTGAAGCGAGCAACAGGGGTGTCCTTACAACAGGAGGAACGCATTGGAAGCAACAGAGATACTCACGCAAGCCAAAGCAGAGGAAGGGGCGCCCAGCGACTGGATCGTGCTGCCATTGCAGCGGCGCAAAGTCGTTCTGGGGATCGCGGGATGGATTTTTGGCATCATCCTGGGCGTTGGCCTTTTAGCGCTGCTCGGTCCCGTCGTCATCCCTTATAACTACCTGCATGGTGCATTCCAGGCGGTGTTCAGCACCATATTGCTCGGCGTCCTCCTCTTCATCGCATTAGGAAGCGCCTGGGCGTTCTATGTTGATATACGGCGACTGCGGCAGCTCGACCAGCACATGATAGTGATTACCAGCGAAGACTTTGTCAAGCAGGAGGGTCAGAAAATACTGCATGTACCGCTTACCAACGTGCGCTACGTCACAGCTCGCGGCAGACCCAAGCCCGACCGCACGGCCCCCAAGGAGAATCCCCTGGGGCACATGACTGTGGGAGAAAATGTTACAGGCTTCATCTTCGGACGCGCCTTCACTCCCTCCGGCATGAAGCAGAAGCGCAAGACTATGCGCACACCGGCCTCGCTGGCATTCATTGATAGCCGCAACGATAGGGAGGTCGTGGTCGTGAGCGATACGGCGTATGGCGACCCATTTATGATCGCCGCCCTTTTAAAAAAATACGCCGCCAACGTACAAAATATCGCCTGAGTCCGCGCAGGCACGGTCGCAGGCATCATATAACACAGTGAAGTGGAGTTTTCTATGTTGCTCGCCATCGATATCAGCAATAGCAATATCAAGTTTGGCCTCTATAACAGCGAGACCATGAACCAGCACTGGGTGGTCTCGACTGTGCGCCAGCGCACCGCCGACGAATACGCCATGTTGCTCAGCGATCTCATGCGGCACGCGCGCTATGACTTTGACGATATCGATGATATGATCCTCTCCAGCGTAGTCCCCCCTTTAACGCCGGTATTTCAGGAGCTGGCGGAGCGCTACCTTCACAAGGAAGCCATCGTTATTGATTACACGCTCGATCTGGGGGTGCGCCTGCTGGTGGACAACCCCTGGGAGATCGGCTCTGATCGCATCGTCACCATTCTGGCGGCCCACCAGCTCTATGGTGGGCCGGCCATCATCATCTCTTTCAGCACCGCCGCCACCTTCGATGTAATGTCAGCGGAGGGCGACTTCCTGGGGGGAGCCATCGCGCCGGGCCTGGTGATCTCCGCTGAGGCCCTGAGTAGTGCAGCCTCGCGCCTCTTCCGAGTTGACCTTACGCCGCCGCGCGCCGCCCTGGGCAAGAACACCACGGAGAACATGCAGTCGGGCATCATCTACGGGCATGTAGGGCTGGTGCAGGGCCTGCTACGTCGCCTGCGCGCCGAGATACCGGGCGTCACAGAGGACAGCGAAGTCAACATTATCGCGCACGGCGGCCTGGCCCAGTTCATGGCCCCGCTGATCCCCGAGATCCGCTATGTCAACCAGTACCTGCCTCTTGAAGGATTGCGACTGGCCTACGAACGACTCAGAAAGTAGCAAATGAGGTGTAGGTGTTACCACAATAAACGCGCAACAAAAAACCCGCCTGTGCAGGCGGGTGGAGAGGCGACGACCTATTTTCCCACAAGGTTGCCCTTGCAGTATCATCGGAGCAGGAAGGCTTAACTTCCGTGTTCGGGATGGGAACGGGTGTTTCCCTTCCGCTATAGTCACCACCCCACCTGCATGTACAGGCCGGGCCTTGTCTTTCGGATCTCTCGGTGGAGATGAGGGGATTCGAACCCCTGACCTCTGCCGTGCAAAGGCAGCGCTCTTCCAGCTAAGCTACATCCCCCCACGCCTGAAAGGGTGGGCCATCCTGGACTCGAACCAGGGACCTCAGTCTTATCAGGACTGCGCTCTAACCACCTGAGCTAATAGCCCTAAAAGCAAAAGCGGGAGTGTACGCGGACAACTCAAGAGTGGTAAGGCTGATGCAAGAACTAATATCCTATCAAGTGCAACAAATCTTCAGATCCAACAAACCTGTATTGTACCCCTATCTTTTCCGTAGAAGAGACAGAGATCGACCTGGAAGTGGGTCTCTCGTCTCTCGTGTGAGAGGGCGAGGAGACCAGAACTCCCTAGAAAGGAGGTGATCCAGCCGCACCTTCCGGTACGGCTACCTTGTTACGACTTCACCCCAATCACCGACCCCACCCTCGACGCGTGCCTCCCCGTGAGGGGTTAGCCCAGCGGCTTCAGGTGTTGCCGACTTTCGTGGTGTGACGGGCGGTGTGTACAAGACCCGGGAACGTATTCACCGTGGTGTGCTGACCCACGGTTACTAGCAACTCCATCTTCATGCAGGCGGGTTGCAGCCTGCAATCTGAACTGAGACCGAGTTTGCTGGGATTGGCTCCCCCTCGCGGGTTGGCGTCCCGTTGTCTCGGCCATTGTAGCGTGTGTGTCGCCCAGGACGTAAGGGCCGTGCTGACTTGACGTCATCCCCACCTTCCTCCACGTTGATCGTGGCAGTCTGGTCGGAAACCTACAACCGACCACGGGGGTTGCGCTCGTTGCGGGACTTAACCCAACACCTCACGGCACGAGCTGACGACAGCCATGCAGCACCTGTGCTTCCGCCTCTTGCGAGGACGCCGATCTCTCGGCGGTGCAAAAGCATGTCAAACCCTGGTAAGGTTCTTCGCGTTGCATCGAATTAAACCACACGCTCCGCTGCTTGTGCGGGTCCCCGTCAATTCCTTTGAGTTTTAATCTTGCGACCGTACTCCCCAGGCGGACCACTTATTGCGTTTGCGACGGCACGCAAGGGGTCGATACCTCGCACACCTAGTGGTCATCGTTTACGGCTAGGACTACCGGGGTATCTAATCCCGTTCGCTCCCCTAGCTTTCGCCCCTCAGCGTCAGGTACCAGCCAGGACACTGCCTTCGCCTTCGGTGTTCCTCCGGATATCTACGCATTTCACCACTACACCCGGAATTCCGTGTCCCTCTCTGGCCCTCAAGTCGTGCCGTCTTCTGAACCCTCTCCCAGTGAAGCCGGGAGCTGTCACTCAAAACGCGCACGACCGCCTGCGGGCCCTTTACGCCCAGTCACTCCGGACAACGCTCGCCCCCTACGTATTACCGCGGCTGCTGGCACGTAGTGAGCCGGGGCTGATTCCTCTGGTACCGTCCTTGCTCGTCCCAAAGAAAAGCAGTTTACAACCCGAAGGCCGTCTTCCTGCACGCGGCGTTGCTCGGTCAGGGTTTCCCCCATTGCCGAAAATTCCTCACTGCTGCCCCCCGTAGGAGTCTGGGCCGTTCTCAATCCCAGTGTGGCTGATCGTCCTCTCAGACCAGCTACCGATCGACGCCTTGGTAGGCTCTTACCCCACCAACTAGCTAATCGGACGCAGGCCCCTCCTCCAGCGCCTCTTGCGAAGCTTTCCTTCCCTGGCTCTCGCCACCGAAGGCTATGCGGTCTTGTCGGCGATTTCTCGCCGGTATTCCTCACTGAAGGGCAGGTTCCCACGTGTTCCTCACCCGTCCGCCACTCCTCTTCCCGAAAGAAGAGACGTTCGACTTGCATGTGTTAGGCACGCCGCCAGCGTTTATCCTGAGCCAGGATCAAACTCGCCATTCATGTTCACTCTATCTCGAATCCCCCGTAGGGAACTCAATGTGCGTCGTCATGAAGGCATGGTCATGATGGTCTGCCCACCTCCACACGCTCGCGCGCGGGAGACGGACGATCCGTCATGCAGGTGGAGGCCCTCCTCGTTGCCGAGGCAGGCGCATCGCACCGCGACGGAGACTCCTCATGAGATCGTGATTGCTGCTCGTTGTTGCATACTTGCTGACTGTGTGTACAAAACAGCTTGCTCTGCTGTTTTCCACTTTTCAATTGTCAAGGTACTTCCGAACCGAAAGCAAAACATGTTTGCTTCTCTTGGTATCGCTCATCGAGAGACGGACACAGAAACCAATGGCTTATTTCCCTAAAAAGAGCGTTTAAACATTGGGTCCTACGTTTATCTTGGGAGCAACCTTCGTTCAGGAGGTTTGTCCACCAGACCACCCATCCATCTGCGTCAGCGACTCAGGTATTATGCCATACCTGCTACGCGATGTCAAGGGGTTTTGAGCGAGTTTTTATGAAATTGGGAAAATCTGATTTTGCATTTTTTCGCACGCTCATACTAAACGATAGACAAGCCTTCCTTGTTACAATGGCCGTTGCGCAGGCGCATAAAACTCGTACTTGATTTTATAGCCATTGCTGCGTTGTAATAAGGGGAGACTACCACTACTTACTCCATATGTATACGTTCTAAGGAGGATTTCTTGATGACCGGCGTACGCAATGTTATTTCAACCCTGACACCCAATGGCGAGGAAGTTATGGGACCAGAGGTTCTGCTCTGGCACTATCCCGACAATGGCATCCTCAATGGTTCCCTGCTCACAGTCGAAAGCAACCATTTCTGTGTGCTCAAGTCGCGCGGCGCGATTCTCAATGTCTACGAAACAGGTCAGTACCCTGTGCAGACCACTGATAAGCCGCTCTTTGGCTCTATCCAGCAGGCCTTCTACGGCGGGCAGAGTCCCTGGCAGTTCGAGGCGCTCTATGTCAACCGGGCCAAGCTTGTACTAAAGACAACTGGCATGGCTCTCTCGCGCGAGATGGCCGAGATGGTCTACAGCGTGGACTATTATATCCACGTTGAGACGCGCGAAAACGCTGTGCGCCTGGTTCAGCATATGCCCTACCGGGGCCATACGCTGACGACGCAGGAGGTCAACTCTTACGCGGGGCCGGTCATTGAGCAAGCGGTCAATCAGTTGGTACAGATTACGCCACTGGAGACCGTGAACGAAAAGATCCATGATCTTTCACAGATCGTGTTCCAGCATCTACAAGCGTTCCTGGCGGATTATGGTATCTCGCTGAATACCGTCAAGGTGCTGGTATTTCCACGGGACGAGCGCATGAAGGCGCTGATCTCATTGAAAGCCTTTGGCCTGAGCGAAATCGAAGCGGTACGCTACTATACGTCGATGCTCATGGCGGAGCGAGGCATTGTCTCCGCGCCTAATATGGCCGTCGGCCTGCCCTTCAATATCAACGGCGCGCAGCCAACCACCAGCGCTGATCGCTATACCGCATCCGCGACGCCGCCACCCGTTCAGAAGTAGGAGGATTGTCAAGAGGCAAGGCGACCGCAAGGATCGCCTTGCTGTGGAAGCGTCAATGAATCTATGAAAGAAGAGGGGCTATGAGTTCAGGACCAGCCAACGACCCTCTGGTGCAGCAATTGCAACTGCTGCTCACGGGCTATGGGTACAATTTCTATGGTACGGTCAACCAGGCGCGAGCCGATGATATGCTGGTGCGCGAGCGTGCCAGCTATCACCTGGCGCAGGCTGTAGATATGCTGATGACGCTACGGACCGCGTACCAGTTTCGCTATATTCCGCTACTGACGCGCGCCAACCCCGATCCCCCGCAGGAGGCGCTGGCCCAGGCACGCGAGATGGAGGCAGTCCAGCAAGCAATTTCTAACCTGGAGACGCACATTCGTGGCATGTCGGTACCGGCACAGGATCGGATCTGGGGGCGCTTCCGCCAGGAGGAGCCGCTGCTTAGACAGTTGCTGAATTTCGACCTATCGCTGGTGCGCGGAAGTGAACAGATCTACTACTATGTGCAGGAGCTTACGCCCGAAGGCTGGAATAGTCTGGGTAGCGGGCAGTTGCGCCAGTTGGTACAGCAGTTGACCCAGGTGGCTCGCGACCGCGAACGATTTCTGCTGCTGCAGATGTGAGCGTGCTGGCGTGAAACGGTCTCAGAGAAATTTTCAGCCTGCTCGATACTTAAATGCCAGGCTCACGGTCGCATGCGGATCAAAGTTTCGTGATGCGAGGTACTCGTAGGTTAGTTCGTACGTGGGACGCAGGAGTTTGCCGCGTTCGGGATCGTGGGGAAAAGAGAGGCTGCGTTTGAACGAGATATGCCCTTCCAGGCCGGGATCGCTGAAAGCCATTGCCAGGTGAACCAGTTGTTGATAGACGTTATCACAGCCACGCACCTGACTCACCCGCTGCACTAGTTCCGCAAACGGCACCCCTTCCAGCCGGACAAGCCGCGCTCCCAGCAAGGATCGATCTTCGGGTCGGTACACGCCAGTAAGCACCAGCCGCTCCTCGGCTGGTTCCCAGGTCAGCCAGGGACGCACCTGTGGCGCTGAAGATGTTTCGGGTGCGTGAATTGAGGTATGCCCATCCTGCAGCGACGCCACCAGGGGGCGTACACGCCGCAACAATTGCTGGGCCGTCAGACCTTCCTCAGGCAAGGCCTCCAAGATCTCGGCTACTTTGCGATGAAAAGCCAGGGGGCCACCACCAGCCGAATAGGGATCAGGATGTGACTCGACGAGCAACTGAGCCAGTTGTAGGACATCTTCGCGAAGTTCTTGTTGAGAGAGTTGCAAAAGGTGCCTCCTTTTCCTGAAAGTGATCATGAACCGTCGAACCAGCTCCCAACTCATTTAGCCCATATTGCCGCTGAGCCTGCGAGCGACTCCGCGCACAGTAAGATCGCCTCCCACCATCAGTTCCAGGCGGGCAGCTCCTTCTCCGTAGACCAGATTGATGCCACCCGCGCCGCCACCCGCGCCCATCATGGGAGCGCTGATGTCCCCGCCGGCGATGGCACGCAGGTTCAGACTGGCGTCCCCTGGCAGCACGATAGTGGCATCACCGCCGATCCTGAGGGTGGTATGGCTTCCGGCAGGGAAGGTTGACAGCAGGTCGAGGTCGCCACCGATGTTGCCTGCCTCAACACCCCCTGGCACGCCTTGCAATTCGGCATCTCCGCCGATATTGGCTATATGCAGATGACCTCCAATGTCGCGGCAGCAGACATCGCCGCCAATATTGCCCAGCCTGGCATCGCCCCGCACATCGCGCAGATCACCATCGCCGCCCACATTGCCCACCTGCGTTTGCCCGGCGCCGCTCACTTCTGCATCGCCGCCGACGTTGCGCACTATGACCTCAGCGTTGCCGCTCTCCTGCACCTGGCAATCGCCCCCAATGTTACCAGCATGTAAAGCCACGTGGATACTATGCGCGTCCAGGTCGCCGCCAACCGCGGAAATCTCCGCCACTTCCACGCGAGCCAGCGTCAGGTCACCGCCTACAGCACTGATCTCGATGTGCGCGATATCCGCCAGGGAGGCATCCCCACCCACTCCCTCGCGCATCCGCAGCGCCGGCATACGCGCCGCGCTCAGGTCCCCTCCACAGCCTACAATCTCGGCGAGTTCCTGGATGCCTTCCAGTTCCACGTCTCCATGAATATCTTGTAAGTGGACACTGCCGCCGATGCCCTTCGCAGAGACATCTTTCACTGTCTCCAGTGAGATATGCCCGCTCAACTGCGTCACGCTGATATCGGTGATGCCTTTCAGTTTCGTGCTACCAAACTTGCGTTCAGCAGGCACCCACAGCGCGATATCGCCCTCTCCATTGGCAATTATCAATGTATAGCCTTCCTGTCGCAGTTCGCCCACGTACCCGCTCGTCTCAACAGCGATATCGCGCCTATCCCAGGCCTGCACATTGAGGCTACCGTTTATCTGCGCAACGACAACACGCGGCCTCTTCTCGGTAGGAAATGTTTGCCGGGTCATAGTTTCCTCCATTTCTTAGGTACAGGCTTCTCTGAAGGGAGAGCCTGCATAGGTTTTTATAATATACGATGAATATTTGCTAAATCTTGGTTATTTCCATTAACTATATGGCAATATTAACATATATTGATAATAATTTCAATATTTATGATAATTCAAACCATGTTAATGGTGATAATTTGCGAGGGAAGAGGAGAAAGAAGCGAACCTTTAAGGGT
>JALYVR010000576.1 GCA_030853145.1 Chloroflexota bacterium
GATGGCACCCGTCGGGCAGGCCTCGTGGCAGGGCGCATTGGCGCAGTGCTTGCACACGTCGCTCATCATCAGCCAGCGGTCGCTGTTGAAGAAAGGCAGCGCCGTGCCGGGTGGCGGCTGTTCGATCGTGCCGTTGCTTCTGGCCGCAGCTATGCGGTCCTCGAACAGCGGCAGCGAGGGTGGCCTATCGATCTGCTCGACGAACTCCACGTGTCGCCAGGTGATCGCGCTCAAGGCCCCCGTGTTGTCATAGCTGGTTCCGGTCCAGGCAGGCTCGCTGGCCGGGAGCTGGTTCCACTGTTTACAGGCCACCTCGCAGGCTTTGCAGCCGATGCAGAGGCTGGTATCGGTGATAAAGCCCAGCGCTGGCTGTGTTGGCAGAGGCGGCTCTTTGCGCATCGGCGCGAGCATCCCCCGCACCAGTCGCGGCAGGTTCGAAAGTTCAACCGCCATCGTACTGCTCCTTTATGGCAGGCGGCCAGGGCGCACATTGCAGGTAAACGCCTTGGCCTCTTCAATACTGACGTTCGGCTCCAATACCATGTGCGCCAGGTCGTTGGTGATGCTGCCGGTGCTCTTTCCCTGGAAGCCCCAATGAAATGGCAGCCCGATCTGGTGGACCGTGCGCCCGCTGACGCGCAGCGGCCGCAGGCGCCGCGTGACCATGGCCCGCGCCTCGATCTCCCCGCGCGGCGTGTCGATAATCACCCACGTGCCATGCGTGATCCCGCGCTCCTGTGCCAGTTCGGGACTCATCTCGGCGAAGAGTGTGGGCTGGAGCGCGTTCAGCCAGGGCATCCAGCGCGTCATCGGCCCGCTGACGTGATGCTCGGTCAGCCGGTAGGTGGTGATGACGACGGGATAGCGTGGATCGCCTACAGCGGCCAGCCGGTTATCCGGCCGGTCGCGGAAGTACTTCGCCGCTGGATTGCTCTGCTGGTGATAGAGCGCGTTGTGGACCGGCGATTCCGCCGCTTCGTAGTGCGCCGGCAGCGGCCCATCTTTCAGCCCCTTCGGCGCGTAGAGCCAGCCCTTGCCGTCGGGCTTCATAATAAACGGGTCGCTCCCCGAATGCGCGTCTATGCCGCTGGCCCCCGGCAGCGGCGTGAACGTTGGTGGCTTGCCGATCGGGAAGTCTGGCACATCGAAGCCTGTCCACTTCTGTTGCGCCTCGTCCCACCAGACGTATTTCTTGCGCTCCGACCATGGGCGACCCTCTGGATCGGCCGAGGCACGATTGTAGAGGATGCGCCGGTTGGCCGGCCACGAGTAGCCCCATTGCAGGAAGGTATAGCTGCCATCCGCCACACGCGAGGCGGCGCGATTGTTGCCTGGCTCTGGATAGACCCCGCTGTAGATCCACGAGCCACATGCCGTGCTGCCATCGGATTTAAGCGCGCTAAACATCGGTACGTGTGGCGCGTCGCGCAAGGTATACTGACGCTGTGCTCCTGTCTCGCCGTCCTCAACAGGCTTGCGCGTATAGTAGCCGTTGATCTCCTTGAGCACCAGCAGCGCATCTGGCTCATCGAGGATGCGCGAATCCGGCTCCGGTTCGTCCCGGTCATAGTCCCATGTTAAAGCCTGAATACCCTGATTGCCCGGCGCCTTGCTGCCCGCGTAGAGTTCTTTCAGGCGTTTGCCCAGGTGGTAGACGAACCACAGGTCCGAGCGCGCGTCTCCTGGTGGATCAACGGCCTTGTCGCGCCATTGCAGCAGGCGTTGCGTGTTGGTGAAGCTGCCGGCTTTTTCGGTCGAGGCGGCGGCTGGCAGGAGGAAGATCTCTGTCTTGATCTTGCTGGAGTCAACCGGCTGCGTCTGTGGCCCAAAGCCCGGCTGCTTGTACCAGAAGGCCGCTGACTCCACTTCGTAGAGGTCGCGCACAACCACCCAGTCCAACTGCTCCAGGGCCTTGCGCTGCATACGCGAGTTTGTGCTGCCAGCGGCGGGATTCTGGCCGAAGAGGAAATAGCCGCGCACCCTGCCATCCAGCATGGCGTAGCTGGTCACCAGGTGCGAGTGGTCGCCGATGATCTTGGGCAGCGCGCGATAGCTACAATTGCCATCTTCCTCGTCGGCGGCCGGTCCGTACCAGGCCTGGAGCAGGCTGCGGATGTACGCTGGCATGTTCGACCACCAGCCCAGCTTCTGGCCCGCTGTATCAATGTACTCTTCGAGCGTCTGCTGAGACTCAACGTTCGTCTTGTGATCGACCTGCTGGCCCCAGGTGGTTCCCGTCGGCGCGTTCTCGCTCTGCGGCTCCGCTTCGACGATAGCGGCTGGCTGTGGCATGTAGCCCGCGAGCAGGTCATAGAGCGTCGGCACGTCGGTAGACCCCTGGATCGAGGCGTGCCCGCGCAGGGCCATGATGCCGCCGCCGGGCCGCCCGATGTTGCCCAGCAGGAGCTGGATGATGGCGGCGCTGCGAATGATCTGCACACCCTTCGATTGTTGCGTCCAGCCGACGGCGTAACAGATGGCCCCTGTGCGCTCGCGCCCGGAGTTCTCCACCAGCGCGCGCACGACTTGCAGCCATTTCTCCTGTGGCACGCCGCATACCTGCTCAACCATCTCCGGCGTGTAGCGCGCGAAATGGCGGCGCATGACCTGCAAGATACAGCGCGGGTGTTGCAGCGTCAAATCGGTTTTGGTTTGCCCGTTGGCGTCGCGCTCGTAGTCCCAACTGCTCTGGTCGGTATAGGTCTCCGTTTTGGCATCGTAGCCAGAGAAGAGGCCGTCCAGCTCCTCGGTGTCGCGGAAATCTTCGCGTACCAGGGTGGCGGCGTTGGTGTAATGCAACACGTAATCATGGAAGTAGGCCTTGTTCTCCAGCAGGTAGCGAATGATCGCCCCCAGGAACACAATGTCCGACCCGGCGCGCGTCGGGATATACAGATTTGCCAGCGCCGACGTACGGGAGAAGTGCGGATCGACGTGGATCACCTGCGCCCCTCGCTCTTTGGCCTTGACGACGTTGGCGAACGCCACCGGGTGGGCCTCCGCCATATTGCTGCCCATGATCAGGATGCTGTCGCTATTCACGAGGTCCTGTGGAAAGGTCGTGGCCCCGCCGCGCCCGAGCGATGTACCCAGACCGGGTACTGTCGAGCTGTGTCATATACGGGCCTGGTTCTCGATCGACACCACGCCCAATCCGCCGCTGAAGAGCTTCTTCATCAAATAGTTCTCTTCAACGTCGAGCGTGGCGCCGCCCAGCGAGGCGATGCCCAGCGTATGATTGACCTCGCGCCCATCGGGCAGCCGCTCCACGAATGTCTCGTCGCGCGCCTGCTTGACGCGCTGCGCAATCTGCTCCATGGCCCATTCAAGCGACCTGGATTCCCAGTGATCGCTGTAGGGCGCCCGGTAGAGCACCTGGGTCAGGCGATTGGCGTTCACGGTGTACTGGAATGTCGCCGCGCCCTTGGGGCAGAGCGTTCCGTGGTTGATGGGGCTGTCGGGGTTGCCCTCGATGTCGATCACCCGGCCGTCCCTAATGTACACGTTCAGGCTACAGCCCACCGCGCAGTAAGGACAGACGCTGTGGACAACCTTCGCGTCACGAATGCGCGGCGCTTTGGTGATGCTTTCGTGGCTGAACGGCTGCACCCTGGAGCCGATCTGCATGGCCTCCGCTACGGCGGATTGCAGGGTATCCGCCAGCGGTGTTCCTTCAGGTAGTGAAATATCTTGCATCAGAAAGACTTCCTCCTACTCCCGGTACGATTCCTGATAGGCAAGGCGTTGTGACTGCTTCTATGTAACAAAAGTATAACACACCCCATCCACGTAGGGGCGCTGGCTTTTCGCAGGGGGAGGTTCTCTTCAGAGCGCTTTCCACGGCGTCCATCTGGCCGAGAAAGAGATGCACGAGGGGTAGGGGCGCGGTTTACAAGCCCGCCTGTTCGCCAATGAGATCATGATGCCGCCGAAGAAC
>JALYVR010000577.1 GCA_030853145.1 Chloroflexota bacterium
CGATACATCGAGTCCCTACAAAGCTTCAGCTTTCTTGCTATGCTGTGCCATGATCTCTTGCTGGACGTTGGCGGGTACTTCCTCGTACTGGTATGGCTCCATTTTGAACGAGCCGCGTCCCTGCGTGATCGAGCGCAGGTCGGTGGCGTAGTGCAGCATCTCGGCCTGTGGCACATGCGCGGTAATCTGCTGTATACCAACGCCGGTGGCATTCATACCCAGCACACGCCCGCGTTTGGTATTGATATCGCTCATCACATCGCCCATATTGTTTTCAGGCACGGTGATGGTCACGTTCATGATCGGCTCCAACAGGACCGGGCCTGCCAGGGGCACCGCCTCCTGCATGCCGTGCGAGGCCGCGACCTCAAACGCCTGCGCCGACGAATCGACCGGATGGTACTTGCCATCTACCAGGGCCACCTTGACGTAGACCATGGGGTTCCCCGAAATGAAGCCGCGCCTGAGCGACTCGCGCACGCCTTTTTCAACGCCTGGAATATATTGTCCGGGTACCACGCCGCCGACGATCTTATCCTCGAAGATAAAAGGCTCAGGGCTGTCCATTGGCAGCGGCTCGATCTCCAGCCACACATCGCCGAACTGGCCATGCCCGCCGCTCTGACGCTTGTGGCGGCCGTTCGCGCGCGCCTTCTTGCGGATGGTCTCGCGGTAGGAGACGCGCTGCTCGTGGGCCTCCAGGTCAACGCCATACTTGCGCTTGATGCCTTCGAGCGCCATCTGGATGTGCGACTCGCCCATACCAGAGAGCAGCACCTCGGCCGTCTGCGGGTCGCGTGACACCCGCAGGGTGTGATCCTCCTCCACGACGCGTGCCAGGGCATTGCTCATTTTATCCAGGTCGACCTTGCTCTTGGGGAAGACCGCTACCGTGAAGCAAGGCTCCGGGAAGTCGATCGGCTCCAGCGGCGGCGCGTCTTTGCTGCCAGCCAGCGTGTCACCCGTGTGGGTGTTGGAGAGCTTCGCGACCGAGCCGATATCGCCGGCCGGGACTTCAGTTGCCGGCTCCTGCGTTTTCCCGCGCGATGTGATCAGTTGGCCGATGCGCTCATCAGCTTTTGTCTGCGTGTTAAAGACATGCGTATCGGGCTTGAGCGTGCTACTGTAGACGCGGAAGTGTGTGATGGTACCCACCTGGGCTGCGGCGGTTTTGAAGACGAGCAGCGAGAGGGTGTCGCCCATAGCCTGCGCATCTTCGGGTGCTGCCTCCGCCGCGCCGGGCAGGTAATCCACTATCGCGTCAAGCATAGTCTGCACGCCAATATTTTTGCTGGCCGAGGCGCACAATACCGGCACGAGTTGTCCGCTGTGCGTACCCTTCTTGATGACGCTCAGCACTTCCTCGTCGCTCAGCTCCTCGCCCTCCAGGAACTTCTCCATCAGTGCGTCGTCGCTCTCAACCGCCGACTCCACCAGTTGCTCGCGATAGGTCTTGATCTGGTCCTGCAATTCTTCAGGGATGGGGACCTCCTGTAGTTTATTGCCGCCCTCGAAGGTGAAGCCTTTGCGGGAGACCAGGTCTACCACACCTCTGAAGTGAGCCTGTTCGCCAATGGGGATCTGCAAGGGGACCACTTTGACTCCGAACTGCTTGCGCAGTGACTCCAGGGCCTGGTCGAAAGAGGTGTTTTCGCGATCAAGCTTGTTGACGAGTATCATGCGGGGCAAGTGGCGCTCATCTGCATATTGCCAGGTGAGTTCGGTGCCGACTTCGACGCCTTTTTCAGCCGTTACGACGACCAGCGCCGCGTCGGCTATGCGGAGCCCGGCCTTTACTTCACCAACAAAGTCAGCATACCCTGGAGTATCAATGAGGTTGATCTTGTGGTCCTTCCACTCAACAGGTAATACCTTCGCGTTCAGGGACATACGCCTCTTCATCTCATCGGGATCGTGATCGCCGATCGAGGTACCTTCATCCACCTTTCCCTGTCGAGTGACGGCGCCGCTATCGTAAAGCGCAGCGTCTGCCAGTGATGTTTTCCCAGCTCCAACATGAGAAATCAGTGCCACATTGCGAATTTGTTCCGCCCTATAAACCTTCATTCGAAATTGCGGCCCACCCATGATCCAAGGTCATGGGGGAGAATGCCGCATCTCCTTTCTAACCTGTTGGCCCCCTCTAGAGGGGGAGGGAAGAGTTTGAGCGGCTGCTTCCCTCGATAATCCCTCCGCCGCACCGGGTCATTCTCTCGACCTCGCCAATGCACGGTTTGATTTGCCAGGCGAGTGATGCTAGCGTTCCATGGCAAAGGACTGCGTTCGCACTTATTCGTTCGGATACGTTGTAGTATAGCAGCAATACGTACTTTGTTCAATGATGAGTAGGGGCGTTTCTTATTTTCCTAAGAAGAGCAGGTTTTATCGCGTTCCGCCCGCTTCCTATGACCGGCGGCTTGCTATAGAAACAACTATACGCTATTGCATCAGGACAATGATATACTGGGTTGCAGATATTTCAGTAACTCAGCGAAAGATAGGAAAGAGGAAAAAATGACTGTGAATATGAACGATATCGAGGAAATTCTGGCCGCCCAGAACACCTGGCGCCAGACGCAGACGCTGAACTTGATCGCCAGCGAGAACACTCCCAGCACGGCGGTGCGTGGCGTGCAGAACTCGGACTTTATGGGCCGCTACGCTGAAGGACATCCCAACGATGGCGAGCAGGTCAACCGTTACTACCAGGGCACACGCTACATCGACGAGATTGAGCGTATGGCCCATAGTGAGATTATTGACCTGTTTAATGCCCGGCAGGCGGATGTGCGCCCTATCAGCGGGAATGCCGCCAATACGGCGATTGTGCTGGGCCTGCTGCGTGGTGGCGATACGGTGATCGCCAATTCGACCGACGCGGGCGGGCATATCAGCCATGGCCCGGTAGGCGTATTGGGACGGCGTATCCAGAACCGGGGCCAGTCGTTAAAGCTCGGCGGCCAGCATTCGATCAACCTGCACTATTTGCCGCTGACCGGAGACCACTATCACATCGACGCGCAGAAAACCATTGAGCTGGTCGACAGTCTCTCCCCCCAGCTTGTAGTGATGGGCAAGAGCCTGTTTCTCTTCCCCGAGCCAGTTGAGGAGGTGGCGGCCTTCTGCAAGACGAAGGATATCCCCTTGCTTTACGATGGCGCGCATGTCCTGGGACTGATCGCGGGCGGACAGTTCCAGGACCCGCTGCACGAGGGCGCTACCTGGCTGACAGGCAGCACTCACAAGACGTTCCCCGGCCCCCAGCGCGGCGTGATCCTGGGCAATATGGACCCCGATACTGAGAAAAAATACTGGCCAGCCGCCGACCGCGGTGTCTTTCCCGGCTCGTCCAGCAATCATCACCTGTATTCCCTGCCGGCCCTGCTGGTGGCGACGCGGGAGATGAAACTCTATGGCCGTGAATACGCGGCGCAGATCGTACGCAATGCCCAGGCGCTTGCCCGCAGCCTGGATGAGCTTGGCACCCCGGTAGAGGCGCGCGAATTTGGCTATACTAAAAGCCATATGATCGCCGTCAAGGTTGCTCAATGGGGCACCGGCGTCGAGGTCGCCAAACGCCTGGAGGCCAACGATATCATCGTCAACTACAATATGCTGCCCGGCGATACGGACCCCCGCAACCCTTCCGGCCTGCGCATCGGCGTGCTGGAAATGACGCGCTTCGGGATGGACGAGCGCGCGATGGGCGAGCTGGCCCAGTTGCTCCAGGATGCCATTCGCGGCCAGGATGTGAAGTCGGCGGTCAATAGCCTGCGCGCACGCTTCGTGGAGATGAAGTACGTCTAATAGGTGAATAGGTGTAATCGATGGTTGTTGGAAGGGTAAGAGCGCCATGAAGGTAGGGGCGCCGTTTACAAGCCCGCCTGTTCTTCGGCGACATCACGATCTCGCAGATGGACTTGCGGGCTTGTAAAC
>JALYVR010000578.1 GCA_030853145.1 Chloroflexota bacterium
GTTGCAGTGGTACCATCCTCTGTTTCGTCTCATTGTTGGTCCCGGTGTAGCATTACCGGAGAGCATTTCTTCCTCTTCCCATTGATTTGGGAATGAGGATTTTTTTTTGCCCTCTGTGTCCTGTGGTTCGCGACCTGGCATCAAGGCCAGCAGTTGACCACGCGTCAGCCCCACTCTATACACCGTCTATTAGTACATAGGTGGTATTAGAAGGATGACCTATCAACCTGTTGTACCCTCTGTAAAAGTAATCGTTTAGACACAAGGAGATCTAGCTATGACAACCAGAACCAATCCGGTGGTAGAGACAGTCCATGATCTGCAAGATATGAGCCAGCTTAAAAATCGGCATATGCTTGTCCGTTCACCGCGTATGGCGGCTCTCATCCGCCTGCGTGGGACACTTTTGAAGGCTATTCGCGGCTTTATGGAGTCCGAGGACTTTGTGGAAGTGACCACGCCGACGATTACCAGTCTGACAGGGGCCTGCGAGGATTTCTCCACGCTCTTCCCGCTTGAGTATTTTGGCAATAAGGCCTTCTTGACGCAGACTGCGCAGTTGCATCTGGAGCCTCTGATCCATAGCCAGACCCTGCGTCGCGTCTATTCGATCAACCACAGCTATCGCGCCGAGCCGCGCGCCGATCATCGCCATCTGACGGAGTTTGTGCTTGTTGAGCCTGAGATCGGCTTTGGCAACCTGGAGATCTTGCTGGACACCGAGGAGCGCCTGGTGAGTCACCTGGTCGCGAGTATCCTGGAGACGCGCCGCGAGGAGTTGACGCTGCTGGGCGCGGATATCGCCATGCTGGAGACTATCAAGCCTGCGTTCCGCCGCATGACGTATACCGAGGCTGTGACGCAACTGAATGCGCTGGGCATCGCTACCGAGTGGGGCGATGACCTGGACCGCCAGCGCGAGATCGCTATCCTGGAATGGACGCAGTTCCCGACCTTCATCACGCACTATCCGCTGGAACTCAAGTTCTTCAATATGCGGCAGAACCGCGAGGATGAGCGCATTGTGAATGCCGCCGACCTCCTGCTGCCCGGCGTCGGCGAGGTCTGCGGCGGCGCCGAGCGCGAGGAAGACGCGACGCGGCTGCGCCAGCGCCTGATGACCTCGCAGGCCATGAAGCACCTGCTGGCCGCTGGCGGCAGTGCGGACGACTACGAGTGGTACCTGCAACTGCGCGAGCAGAACTCGATCCCTTACGCGGGCTTCGGAATGGGCTTTGAGCGCCTGGTGCAGTTCATCACGGGGAGCGAGAGCTGCCTGAACTGTGTCGAGTACCCGCGCAATAGCGTCCACTATATGCCATAAGCCGGCATGCAAGACGCGACGTTACTCGCACTCTTTCAACGGTTAGGTGTCGTCTCGAATGGGCACTTTGTGCTAAGTTCGGGACGGCACAGCGACGAATACTGGGAGAAGTTCCGCCTGCTGGAGTGGCCCCAGGTCACGGAGGAACTCTGCCAGCCGATAGCTGCGCGCCACCGGGAGGCGGCCATCGAGGCGGTCGTTGGCCCGACAACCGGTGGCGCCCTGCTGGCCCAGGAGGTGGCGCGCCAACTGCGCACGCGCTGCCTGCTGGCGGAACCAGCACAGCAGGGGGGCCGCGAACTCCGGCGCGGCTTCACGCTGCGACCGGGCGAGCGTGTGCTCATTGTAGATGATGTCTTGACGACCGGCCTCTCCCTGCGCGAGACGCTGGCCGCGCTTGAGCCGTATGGCCCGCAAGTCGTGGGCATCGAGGTGCTCATTGACAGGAGCGGCGGCGCCGCGCTGGCGCAGTTCGCGCTTCCTTGCTATGCAGTGCTCACCGTCTCCGCGCGCACCTATGCGCCTGATGCGTGTCCGCTGTGTGTCCAGGGGGTGCCGGTCGTCAAACCTGGTACAAGGCTGTGAGATGACAAGCTTTTTAGAGAAGGTCCTGACCGCCTCACGCCAGCAGGACAGCCTGCTGTGCGTGGGGTTAGATCCGGAGCCGGCGCGCTTCCCCGCCCATCTACGCGCCCTGACTTCAGTGATGGACGCGGTGGCGCGCTTCTGCCGGGAGATCATCGAAGCCACGCTTCCATATGCCTGTGCCTACAAGCCGAACCTGGCGTTTTTTGAGGTGTTGGGTCCCGCCGGCATGCAGGTTTTGCGCGAGGTGCTTCAGGCTATTCCCTCGTATATCCCGGTGATCGCCGATGCCAAGCGCGGCGATATCGGTCACACCGCCCACAGCTATGCCGCCGCCCTCTTTGAGACCTATGGCTTTGATGCCGCGACGATCAACGCGTATCTGGGCTATGATAGCGTCGCGCCCTTCCTGGCGTATCGCGAGAAGGGCGTGTTCGTGCTCTGTCGTACCTCGAACCCTGGCGCGCGCGACTTCCAGGATCTGCTGGCGCGCGACGATGATGGGGAGGTGCGGCCGCTCTACGAGATAGTGGCGCGCCGGGTAGATACCTGGAACACGGCCGGAAACTGTGGCCTGGTAGTTGGCGCTACCTATCCACAGGAGTTGCAGGCCATCCGTGCGCTCTGCCCGAATATGCCTCTGCTCATCCCCGGCATAGGCGCGCAGGGAGGCGACCTGCACGCGGCGGTCACCGCTGGGGTAGACCTGTACGGGGAACGGGCGCTGGTTGCGATTTCGCGCGCTATCCTGTATGCTGGTGATGGCAGCGACTACGCGGCGCGCGCCGGCGAGGTAGCACGCACGCTGCGCGACCATATGAACGAGGTAAAAAGAAAATAGTAAATGAACCTGCACACAGAACTGGCCCCGCGCCATAAAAGTGGCCTGCTCCTGCGCAATCCAGTCATGACGGCGGCCGGCACGTTCGGCTATGGTGTGGAGTATGCCAAGATCGCCGAGATCCAGCGCCTGGGCGCGGTGGTCTGCAAAGGGACGACGCTGCACGCGCGCCGGGGCAACGCGCAGCCGCGCACGCTGGAGACGGCCTCGGGTCTGCTGAACTCCATTGGCCTGCACAATTCGGGCGTTCATATAGTCATTAACAAATACGCGCCGGTGTGGGCTACGTGGCAGACGCCGGTGCTCGTCAACATTGCCGGCGAGGAGATCGAGGAATTTGTCGAGCTGGCGGAGCAACTTGAGGGGGTGCCGGGGGTCGCGGGCATCGAAATCAATGTCTCCTGTCCCAATGTGCGCGCCGGCGGGGAGGTCTTTGGCGCCAGCTCGCAAGCGGTTGCCGCTGTGACCGCCGCTGTGCGCCGCGCGACGACGCTGCCCTTGCTCGTCAAGCTCTCGCCCAATAGCGGCGATGCGCGGCCTACCGCCCTGGCCGCGGCCTCTTCCGGTGCGGACGCCGTCTCCCTCATCAACACCATTACGGCCCTCAAGATAGACACGCGCACCCGCCGCCCGGAGCTTGCCAATATTACCGGTGGGCTATCCGGCCCGGCTGTGAAGCCAATCGCCCTGCGTATGGTCTACGAGGTAGCCCAGGAATTGCGCACTGCCCATCCCACGGTTCCCATCGTAGGCATCGGAGGCATCTGCACAGCAAACGATGCGCTCGAATTCCTGATGGCGGGCGCTTCGGCGGTGCAGGTCGGCACCATCAATTTCGTCAACCCGCGCGCCGGCGTTGAGATTGTAGAGGGCATCACAGCGTTTTTGCAGCGCGAAGGCGTGGAGGATATCAAGGAGATTGTGGGCGCAGCGCTGGAGCGGTAGGAAGAACAAAGTGCAAGCGTCCAGCCTGGCTAGAAAGCGTGCGCTATCCCCACTGCTCGTATCCTGTCGGGCTGCCTGGCGTTCCTGCCTGTGGTCGATCATGTCCATAGGTCCAATAGCTTTTTGCCCAGCCCAGGAACGTATCAGCATCCTGCGGCCTGACAAAGGCGCGCTGGGGGATGACGTGGGCCATCATGACATTGCTGTCAACCATAAAGTAGAGGTTATGGGC
>JALYVR010000579.1 GCA_030853145.1 Chloroflexota bacterium
GATATATATCAATTAGGCAAAGTGTCCATGTGTAGTAACGCATACCAATGGAGGGCAAACGACTGGAGATGGAGACGGAGTAGAGCAGGAGGCAACGCCTGCTAGATTTGCATTAGGAGGTGACTATGGAAACGAATATGCACGTGACCAATTCTCAGGGTCCGCGCGAAGAGCGCAAACTGCGGCGCGATATGGGTTTGCTCGGTCTCACCTTCGCCGTGGTCGGTTCGATCATTGGATCTGGCTGGTTACTCGGCGCGCTCTCCGCTGCCGAGGTCGCTGGACCCGCGTCAGTGATCTCGTGGATTCTTGGCGCGGCCATCGTCGCGGTGCTTGCACTCGTTCATGCCGAGCTTAGTGCAGCCTATCCGGTCGCGGGAGGGTCGGCCCGCTTCCCGCACTACGCCTTTGGGGGCCTGGCAGGCTTCACCGCCGGGTGGATGGGTTGGGTCTATAGCGTGACTCTTGCCCCCATTGAGGTGGAGGCCGCGCTCCAGTACGCCACCAACTATCTGCCAGGTCTGTCCCATATGAGCGGCGGCACCACGGTCCTCACACCGCTGGGCTACCTCGTGGCGGCCATTCTGATGCTCATCTTCACCGCGATTAACGCCTGGGGAGTCGCGCGCCTGGCGCAGACCAACACAGCGGCGGTCTGGTGGAAGATTGCCATTCCCTTGCTCACCATCATCGCGCTTGGCCTCACGGCGTTCCATTCAGGCAATTTCTCGGCCGGCGGTGGCTTTGCTCCCTTTGGGGTCAAAGGCGTCCTCCAGGCCCTGCCAGCCGGGGTCGTGTTCGCCCTGATTGGGTTCGAGCAAGCCGTCGAACTTGCCGGGGAGGTGCGCGATCCCGGCCGCAACATTCCGCGCGCAATTATCGGCGCGCAGATCATCGGCACGATCATCTACCTGCTCCTGGAGGTGGTTTTTATCGCCGCCTTGACGCCACATAACCTTATACACGGTTGGGCAAATCCGGTGAGCAAGGGAAATTTTGGCCCCTACGCCGGGATAGCTACTGGCCTGGGTCTGACGTGGCTGGCAGTGTTGCTGTACATCGATGCCTTCATCTCGCCGGCCGGCACGGCCCTCCTTTATCTTGGCTGTAGTGCGCGCTTCCCGTATGCACTTTCACGCGAAGGCTACGTTCCGTCGTTCTTCGCGCGGGTGAGCGTGCGGGGGATACCGATCGTCAGCCTGCTTTTCTCCTTCGTCGTTGGTATGCTGCTGTTCCTGCCGTTTCCCGGATGGCAAGCGTTTGTGGGCTTCGTGACCTCGGCGGCCGTGCTCATGTACGTCTTCACGCCGCTGGCCTACGCGGCGCTGCACCGGGGTGATCCAGAGCACCAGCGCCCGTTTGTGCTCAAAGGCGGTCGCGTGCTCGCGCCGATCAGCTTTATCGCTGCCAATCTTCTCGTCTATTGGAGCGGCTGGGGTGTTGTCTGGCGGTTACTCGCCTTGCTCGTCTTTGGCTTCGTGCTCATGGCGATTTCCATTGGTACACGCTCAGCCCGTAGCCGGCCACCGCTCGACTTCCGGTACACGCTCTGGCTGTGGCCGTACCTCATTGGTATGGCAGTCATCTCGTACCTGGGACAGTATGGCGGCGGGACCGCGCTCATCCCACTGTGGGTAGATATCGCCGTTGTGGTGGTCTTCAGTCTTGTGATCTTCTTCTGGGCGGTAGCCAGTGTCATGCCCACCGCGCAGATACGCGCCTCCGTTGAAGGGGATATGGGTAGCAGAGAGGCGACAGAATTGCCGGTCTCGGCGACAGAAGCATGAGTCACTTTGTGCCTGGGGTAAAGCCGTCCAACAATAGGGCAGCAGTACTCTCCACCGGCGTTCTGGAGGAGCGTACCATCAGGGTAGACAACGCGGGTACCCGGTCAGCAATGGCCGGGTACCCGCGTGTTGCTGACAATACCTTGGGCCTATTCTACTCGTGGCATGCAGATAATTATTGGGCTATTCTTGCGCAAAGAAAAATGCATATCTATGAATATATCATAACCAGATCATAACCAATTCATAACCATCTTCCCCTTCCTTGATCTCTGCTTGTCTTCCATAATTGCATCAGGATACAAATGCCAGTATAAGCTCGACCATCTGCTGCCAAAAGCATTTCATCGTTTGAAAGTGAGATCAGAGTATGCGCCGCTCTACCCGTTTAAAGGTGGGCATGATCACCTTTGTCACTATCGTCACTCTTATCAGTGCTTTCATGCTCAGTAGTTTCGCATTGCGCGGACCTTCTGTGCATGCAGCCACTGGCCCGAAGTCCAATGCCACCAAAGGCACAATCACCCCGGCAGGCATTGTTGACCCGGCCAGATTTTCGACCGTCAAAGTAGCATCGTCCTCTACTCATGCTCGCCCAAAGGGTGTCCGCCGCATTCATCAAGGCAGCGCGGCCAGCACCTCAGCCCGCGCCTTCAATGCCACAGGCTCAACCTTTGATACGGAACATGCCGGTAAACTCTTGACCAGCTTCAACGGCGTCAGCAGCCTCGACAGCGCCGTCACCAATTTCGGTGCTGAATTCGAGCCGCCCGATCAGGGTCTCTGCGTTGGCAATGGCTTTGTGGTAGAACCGGTCAACTCGGCCTTCACCATCTACCGCACCAATGGCGCGGTCGTCGCCGGTCCTTTCAACGTAAACGCGCTCTTCAACGAGGGACTTACAGAGTTCACCAGCGACCCCCGCTGCTATTTCGACAAATCAACGCATACCTGGTTCGCTAGCATTCTCTTCATTAGCGCGGATAACACAGCCTCGCATTTCGACATATCGGTCAACTCCTCCGGCGACCCGACCAAGGCCTGGACAGTGTACCAGATAGACACCACCGACCTGAGTGGGAATGGCTGCCCCTGCTTTGGTGACCAGCCACTTCTGGGTCTCGACCAGGACAACATCTATGTCAGCACCAATGAGTTCTCCATCCTTGGACCCCAATTCAACGGCGCGCAAATTTACGCCATCTCTAAGTCAGAGCTTGTCGCTCTCGCCAGTTCGGTCCACTTTGTCCACTTCGCGAACCTGACTATCGGGGGCAATCTGGCCACCTCTGTGCAACCCGCCACGACCTTTGGGCACAGTGATGCAGAGTACTTCCTCAACTCACTCGATCCCTTTGGCACCTTCGATAACCGCCTTGGTGTCTGGGCTATCACCGATCAAAATGCCGTGACATCTGGTGGCATTCCAAACTTATCGCATGTGCTCATCCATTCTGAACCCTACGGCATACCACCTAAGGCCGTACAGAAAGGCTCGGCTAGCCTGCTCGACTCAGGCGATGACCGCATGCAACAGGTGCAGTTCATTAATGGCGACCTCTGGGGCGCGCTGGGTACATCTGTCACGATTGCTCATGATACTGCCGCCCGAGCAGGGATCGCCTGGTTCAGAGTCCGTCCACACCTCAAGGGCGATACGATTGGTGGCGCAAACATCGTCCACCAGGGCTATGTCGCCTCACTGGGGAACTACCTGCTCTACCCGTCCATCGAGGCCAGCTATGAAGGGACGGCAGCCATCAACTTCACCCTCTCTGGCTCGACCTTCTTCCCCAGCGCTGGCTATGTGTTTCTCCAGGAAGAACATACGGCCTTTGGTCCTATTCATATCTCAGGAAAGGGCCAGGGTTCATATGATCCCACCGCTACTCGCTGGGGCGATTATTCAGCGTCCGTCCTTGCGCCTTCCGGGAAGAGCTTCTGGATGGCCAACGAATACATCCCACCGGTGAGCAGCCAGACACCCGATGGCCTGCGTAACTGGGGTACCCGCGTCTTCGAGGTTGGTGCCTAGTTCGTATTGAGAGGAAGTGAATAGCTCCAACGCCATTGACTGCCGCTCTTAGATAAGAAATAGCTGGTTTGTGCTTCCGATGCACAAACC
>JALYVR010000580.1:0-828 GCA_030853145.1 Chloroflexota bacterium
CGCCTGGCGCTCACCACGGCACTCTACCTGCTCCACCCCGTCACATATTCGACCCGCGAGCAGCGCGAAAGTCGCCACCAGCAGGTGAGGCAGCTCATGGCACGGGTCGAAGCCGCCTTGCAGCATCAAGCGAATGAGACCAACCAGGAGAGCCTGGCTACGCGCGCAGGCTCGGCCCTTCGCTCCATCGATCTGGAGGCCCGCGCTGCCGAGGAGGCTCTGCTGCATCGGCGTCTGCGCCTGTTACGTGCGGGGATGGCCTTGTATGAGGCGATAGAGGCCTCGGAGTATGAGCGCTTGCCCGCCCTCCAGCAGGAGATGCAGGAGCTTGACCAGGACGAGGAGGTCATCTGGCACATGCTCCCGCTCTTCTGTAACGTCGTCTACTACACGGTTCGGCAGGAGAGAGCGAAGCTTTTGCCGCAATTACTGGACGCCAGGCAGCGGGTGCGCCGGTCTGGTAGCCACTTTGCGGCTACCAGAGTCATCCAGTGGTTAGCGCTCTCGGCAGAAGAGGCGGGACAGTTGCGCCTGGCCTATCAGGAGAGTTTGGCCGCCCTCGACCTGATCGCGCAGACTGCCAGCTATGCCCTGCTCAAAGGGTACTTTAAGGATGTCCTGGCGATGGTGCTGTACCAGTGGAATCGGCTGGAAGAGGCGCGTAGCAGGCTGCGAACGGTCATTGAGGAGGCAGCCACCTGGCAGCAGCGTGATTTGCTCCTGTCGGCATACATCCGCCTGATGCAGGTCGAGCTGGCGAGAGGAGATCTGTCTGCTGTCCAGCAAGCACTGCAAGAGTTTGAGCAGTTGGAAGGATATCAAGGACAT
>JALYVR010000580.1:838-3909 GCA_030853145.1 Chloroflexota bacterium
CCGGCTGGGCGGTGAGCATTGTCTTTCCAGAAGGGGCCTGGGAACGCAGCTTGTATGACGCTTTCCCTGTCGTGATGCGGGTGTATTTTGCAGAGCTTCGTTGGACAGAGGCGCTGGTGCTACTGGAGCGCTTTAGCGGGGGCCTGGGTCGTTCGGCCAACAGCAGGATCACCCTCACGTATCTGGCCCAGTACATGGTGGCGCTGCACCACGCAGGCCAGAATGAGCAAGCCCACGAGGTCGCGGCGCGCCTGTTTGCCTTGACCGAACCAGAGGGCTACCTGCGCGTGTACTTGGATGAAGGCGAACCCATGCGCCTGGCACTTGAGGCACTGCTCACTCCGCACTCCCGACAACATGAGCTGGCTCCTTCCACCAGAACCTCCATCTCAAAGCTGCTGGCTGTTTTCGAGCAGGAGCAGCAAGGCGCAGGGACATCCCTGGCGGCACCCACTCCCAGGCCTGCTCTTCCCTCTGCACAGCAGGCACCGGCTGTTTTCTCCGCGCCGGATGCTTCCCTGACCCGGCGTGAGCAGGAAGTCTTGCGCCTGCTGGCCACCGGGGCCTCCAATCAGGAGATCGCCCACACCCTGGTGATCGAGTTGCCCACGGTCAAGAAACATGTCAGCAACCTGCTCGGCAAGCTGCGAGCCTCTAGTCGCACGCAGGCAATTAGCCGGGCACGTGCCCTTTCACTGCTCTAACGCGATTCCTCCCAACAGGTGACCTTCCTCCTCATACAACTACTCCCTTTGGCATACTTTTGACGACTGTACAATCGCTCGCGTTCTGCTATGCTATTCCCAGAGCGGTGTTCAGCAATGGTGATCTTCCATTGTTCGCCTTTCCGAGCACGGCACTCAGGAGTGAAACGCGCAGCATGCGGAGGAGGCAGATGGACTACGCGATACATGTCAAAGGACACCTGGACTCGTCCTGGCAAGACCGCTTTGGTGGACTCTGCATCGAACAGCAGGAGACCGGGACGACGCTGCTCTCGGGGACACTGCCAGATCAGGCCGCGCTGCACGGAGTGCTCCTACAGATTGTCCGTCTCGGTCTGGTCCTGCTCTCGCTTGAAACGAGCGAGGCGCCCGACGAGACAGGGGATGATCTCTAACAGAAGTATACGACATATGAAAGGTAGGTTATGACAATGGCCGATGAAAAAATTTTGATGGTGATGATGGCAGTCACCGAGATGGCGAAGGCCAAAACGTTCTACGCGGAGCAATTGGGCTGGTCTGTCACCACAGACTACGGGGAGGGTGATCAGCACTGGGTCACGCTTGAACTCCCAGGAGGAGGCGCCTCACTGTCGCTCTCAACGATGCATGGACAGATGAAACCGGGGACGTTGACGCTCTATCTGTCGACTTCGGATATTGAAGCGACGCACAACGCGCTCGAAGCAAAGGGCGTCAAGGTCCACGACGTGAAGGATGACCTGTATGGCCCGGGCTCTGGCGTCAAGTGGTTTGACCTCCGTGATCCCGATGGCAATCGCTGGCTGATGGTTCAGTCTGAGCACGGGCCGCGCTAGTCGCCTCCCCCTCAACGGGCGATCATCATTCCCATGATCGAGATGCCCAACCACTTCAACCGACAACGCTCCCACCAGAGAGGGAGCAGGTCAGAACTGATCAGACGATTGGAGACGGTATATCGGCGCGACGCTGGATCATTCGAGGCGTCGCGCCGATTGCCTCGCCCCCTCTGCCTCTTCAGACTGTGTTATACTGCTCTTTTGTACAGCCAGGAGCGCAGACGCCAAGGGCCTGAACAGAAACGTTCCGCCAGTGGAATCCAGATAAAGCCTGGTGGAAAAAATCCGGAGGAAACAGATATCAGCATGCTTCAAGAATATATCGAGGTTCATGGCGCCCGCGAGAACAACCTGAAGGAAGTCTCGCTGCGGCTACCCAAGCGCAAAATTACCATTTTTACGGGCGTGTCCGGTTCGGGCAAGTCATCGATCGTATTTGATACCATAGCCAATGAAGCACAGCGGCTGTTGTTCGAGAATTTTAGCCTGTTCATTCGCAATTTGCTGCCGCACTATCCCCAACCCGACGCCGACGCCATTGAAAACCTGAGCATGGCGGTGTTGGTTGATCAAAAGCCGTTGGGCGGTGGCTCCCATTCCACGGTGGGGACGGTCACTGATATCTTGCCCGTGTTGCGGCTGCTCTTTTCGCGCATCGGTCAACCACCGGCTGGCTCTGCCAACGCTTTTTCCTTCAACGACCCCCAGGGCATGTGCCCTGAATGTAATGGCCAGGGCCGTGCGATTGGCGTTCCTCTGGATGTGCTGATTGATCAAACCAGATCGCTGAACGAGGGCGCGGTCATTGCCCCAGGACTGACCAACATGGAACGCGGAATCTATGCGCAATCGGGTTTCTTCGAAAACGACAGGAAGATCACTGAGTATACCCCCGAGGAACGGGACCTGCTGCTCTCCAGCGAACCGCGCAAACACACGGGCCTACCCTACAATACCTATGAGGGCCTGGTGTACAAGTTCAATCGCAAGTACGTGACGCGCGACATCCAAACGCTTTCACCGCGCATCCGGCAACAGATTGAGCCGTTTTTGCAGCTCGGCCCCTGTCCGCTCTGCAAGGGTGCCCGGCTCAATCAGGCGGCATTGAACTGCAAGATCAACGGCTCCAATATCGCGCAACTGGCAGCGATGGAGATGGAAGAGCTTTTGGCGCTCGTTAAAGGGATCACCGAACCAGCCGCAGCTCCCCTGGTGCGCACCTTGACCGAGCGGCTCCAGCACCTGGTGGAGATTGGCCTGGAGTACTTGAGCCTGGATCGACTCACCGACACACTCTCCGGTGGCGAAGCGCAGCGCGTCAAGATAGTCAAGCATCTCAACGGCAGCCTGGTGGATGTCATGTATATCTTCGACGAGCCGAGCGTCGGACTGCACCCGCGCGATGTCCACCGCTTGAACGAGCTCCTGGAGAAACTACGTGATAAAGGGAACACGGTGATTGTCGTAGAACACGATCCCGATGTCATCAAAGTTGCGGACTACGTGGTGGATATGGGTCCACATG
>JALYVR010000581.1 GCA_030853145.1 Chloroflexota bacterium
AGGCAGGGGGAGGCCCCCTTGGTCCAAGGACCGTCCCCACGGAAGCGGCAAGCCGAATCCCTACGCGGAATGAGGGATTGCCCGTCACCCTACCGAATGAAGCTTGACTGAGCAGTAAAGTTCTCTTTTAACACGTAAGAAGGGGTCGCTCTTTTTCAAGGACGCAAGTACACGGCGAAAGTGGGTAGGGGTCGCGGATGCTAACGGGATGAATAAAGCTGTATCGTGGTGTTACACTTGAATATAGAGCTATAAAGCTGTGGTTAGTGAGCAACGAAAGGAGCGAGCAGAAGGTCTATGGCAGATACTACTATCAAATTATATGGCACCGACTGGTGTAGCGATTGCAAACAGAGCAAGAGATTCCTCGGGGAGCAGCGTATCCGCTACGACTATATTAATATTGAAGACGACGACGAGGGCCAGGCGGTGGTACAGAAGCTGCAAGATGGTGGCCTGTCGATACCGACCATTGTGTTTGGAGATGGGTCGTACCTGGTCGAGCCGTCGAACGCGGAACTGGCGGCCAAACTTGGCCTGGAGACCAACGCGAAGTGCGATTACTACGACCTGATCGTGGTTGGCGGTGGCCCAACGGCGCTCACGGCGGCGATCTACGCGGCTCGCGACGGCTATGATGTGCTCGTTATCGAGCGTGGTGGCCTGGGCGGGCAGGCGGGCATCACCGAGTGCCTGGACAACTATCCCGGTTTTCCGGAGGGCGTCACTGGCGCCGAATTTGCTGATCGCGTCATCGAGCAGAGCAAGCGCTTCGGCGTAGAGTTGCTCTCGGCGCAGGACGTGGTAAGCGTTGCCGAAGACCAGGGAGATTACACCGTTTCGACCGAGTCCGGCCAGGTGCATCGCGGGCATACCATCCTGATTGCCACTGGCTCGACCTATAAGCGCCTGGGCGTGCCCGGTGAAGATGATTTCATCGGCGCGGGCGTGCATTTCTGTGCGACCTGTGACGGGCCGTTCTACAAGGGGCGCGACGTAGCCGTCGTCGGGGGCAGCAACAGCGCCGTGGAGGAAGGCGCCTTTCTGACACGCTTCTCTCCGAAGGTCACCCTGTTGGTGCGTGGTCCCAAGTTAACGGCGAGCAAGGTCGCCAGCGACAAGGCGCTGGCATCGCCGCAGATAGAGACGCGCTTCAACACTCAGATCATCGAGTTCAAGGGCCAGCAGCATCGCCTGGAGACCGTGGTTGTGAAGGATAGCGAGACAGGGAAGACAGAGGAACTGCACCCGGCGGGGGTTTTTGTGTTCGTCGGCCTGGCCCCCAACAGCCAGCCCTTCAAAGATCTCGTCGAAGTTGATGCGCAGGGTTTTATCGTCACAGGCAGCGACTTTCAGACCAACAAAAGGGGCATCTTCTCCGCCGGTGATGTACACGCGGGCAGTACCAAGCAACTGGTAAGCGCCGCCGGCGAGGGTGCGGCGGCGGCGCTGGCGATTCGCGACTACCTGCGTGGTCACGCCTCCCATCCAACGCCGAAGGTGCCGGCTGCTTCCGCGTAGCGGCGCTACAGGTGTGTCTCTCCTGTAGTTTGGTCAAACTCTACATCTGTATATGCCTCGGCGAAAGCAAAGTGAACGCCGAGGCTATGCAGCGTGATATAGTCAGTGGTTTCGAAGGCTTCGTAGATCCAGCGGTTTTGTTCTTTATGGTAGCTTTCGATTTTGAGGGATTGCGAATCGACCAGCAGATATTCTTCGATGGTAGGATGTGCGCAATAATTTTTGAGTTTCCACGTTCGGTCGGTCAGTTCAGTCGTCGGGGAAAGGACTTCCACAATGAGGCGTGGAGAGTGGAGCGCCTGCACATTGCCCCGATCTCGTGAATCGCACGTCACTGTGACATCGGGATAGAAGTAGCGCGTCTCAGAGATGTAGATCTTCATATCAGAGCTGTAGGTACGGCAGTTGCTTCCGCGCAGAAGATTCCAGAGGATGCGTTGGATATTCGACTTGATGGTGTCATGATTGGCGGTTCCACCTGCCAGGGCATACACCTGACCATCGATGTACTCGTAACGCGTCTCAGGGTCGTTTGCTTCCAGTTGAAAGTATTCTTCAACGGTCATGGTTCGCCGATTCTCTATCGCCATGGCTCTTGTTCTCCCGTGCCACTTCTTGCATGAAGGATGTGTCGTCTGGATATCTCTGGTAGATCAGCACTATTGTAGCATATTTTAGTTTTTGAGCTACCTCCTTAAAATATGGAACAAGCCATGCGGCAAGGTGGACCATAATCTCATGATCCACCTTGCCGCATGGCTTGTTCAGTTCGTTACAGTAATCCCTGGCTCGTCAGCCAGTCAGTTGCGGTCTTAGTGATCGCCTGTGACCTGGATGTGCCGTTCTTTACGGCATTGGTCACCAGCGTTTGCAGTTGGATACTGACATCAGTTGTCAGCTTGGGTGCCAGCGGGTTCAGGGTTGTGGCGATGGCAGGAGCCTTCTGGAGCGTGCTATCACGGACGATAGGCGCGGGATTGTAGATGGGGAAGGCGTTCTTGTCATCGTTGAGCAGCACGAAGTTGCTCTGATTGATCAGGGCGCTGGTTGTGTAGCAGACATTCAGTTGGGCCTGGGCCTGCGTCACCGTCTGGAAAGTCAGGGCCTCATCCAGCACGATCACCTTCTTAAAATGGACACCGTAGATCGACTCCATCGCCTTCAGTGGGTCCTGGCCGTCCGTGGGCGAGGCGACCGTTATCTGAGAGGCGGCGGCTGGCGTAAGCTGGGAGAGCTTGCTCAGGTTCAACGTCGTCGCGGCCGCTTTGGGAGCGCAGAGGCCGTAGGTATCGTTGAGCGGAGCCACATTGAGCCAGGTAATTTTATACTTGCTCTCGTAGCCCTGTTTCACCGCCTGGTAGTCCTTCTGGGGATCATGGGCCGTCTGGAGACCCAGGCGCGCCAGGCCGGTCGCGGTGAACTCTGGGTAGAGATCGATGGCGCCGCTATTAATGGCGTTGAAGACGACATCATTGGTACCCAGAGCGGGCTTCTCGTTGACGGTAAAGCCGGCATGGCGCAGCAGCAGGGTATACATCTTCGTGAGCAACTGCGCCTCGACATCAAGTTTCCCGGCCACCGTCAGCGTAATCTGGCTATTCGGGTTGCCCGATGCGCCAGGGCCGGTGTTGGGTGTAGTGCTGCCGCATGCAGCTAATAGAAGAAGTGAGCTGAGTATGATGAGAGCCAGAAACTTGGCTCGCAGTAAGCGTAACAAGGGGGTCATAGAGTCCTCCACTTAGTAAATTGTACGAACAAAACTTGGTCGTGAACCAGGCCTTTCTCCTATGATATACGTTGTCGTATACCACAAGTTCACGGCATACTTCATGACTTGGCCATCTCATTTGCCGCTTGCAGGCGCATGCCAGCGGGTGTCAGGGCACGTTGCAGCGAACTCATGAGAATCTCTACAATCATAGCTAAAATCGAGACCGGGATTGCTCCGGCGAGCACCTCGGCAGTATTGAACTGATAGAGGCCGTTGACGATATACTCGCCATAGCCGCCGGCGCCGATAATCGCCGCCAGCGTCGCGGTAGCTACAATCTGCACGGCCGACGTACGCACGCCGGCCGCAATGATGGGCATTACCAGTGGTGCCTGGATACGGGTAATGATCTGCAAACCATTCATACCAATGCCGCGCGCGGCATCGATAATGGCTGGGTCGATGCCCCGAATACCTGTATAGGTATTCAACAGCACGGGAGGGATACCCAGAATGCTCAGGGCAATAAGGCTGGGCGTGAAGCCCACACCGAGGTAGGGCAGCGCCGCTGCCAGGAAGGCGATCACCGGGATAGCGCGCATGAACCCGCTCAGGTTGACCGCCACGAAGGCCATAATGGGACTACGGACGACGGCGATGCCGATCACGATGC
>JALYVR010000047.1 GCA_030853145.1 Chloroflexota bacterium
TTTGCGCGCTCATCCGCGTAGGGGTGAGCGCGTGACGGATCATATAACTACGTCAGTGTAAGTAACATAGTTGAGCGGAAAGAATATTCCCAGCTATATCCACGTTCAATAAGGGGGATTCATACACGTCGAATACTGCTATCTTGTTGCCTTTAGCGTTTCAGGAAAATATAATTCTATTGATTTCTGTTCTAAGGAGGCAATCAATATTATTATGTCAAAGCATTATGAACCCGAAGAAACCTTGTAATTTTTAAATCGCACATCTCTTCAGGCTTGATAATTGTCACGGGTACGAGTAATATATGGTTAGCCGTGACAATTTAATTTTTCAGCCTAATGGAGAGAGTATGCTGCATCCTGCAAGCCATCCTCATATGGACTCCCGCCTCGCCAGGCGCATCACGCGCAAAAAGAAGCAATTAGACAGGCATCGACCATTATAGCCTCATGACTGCCAATACAGGGCAGTATGGTCCGCTGCTGAACCTGGTCGGCCAGGCGGTTGAGGCTGGACTTGATCTCTACCTGGAAGCGTATGCCGTTGTACCCGACTATCAATTGTTGCGCGAGCTGGTGGAGGTTTCTGGCTATCCCCTGGAATACCTTAGCTGGTTGGCCCGCCAGGGACGCCTTGAGGCAGTCAAACGAGGCAGCCACTGGTACAGTACCCCCGCCGCCGTTGAAGAATACAAACGCCAGGCCGAAGTCGGAAAACAGAAACGAGGAAGACCCTCTTCTACCAAAGATGAGTGAAGTCAAGAATATGTTCGTGTGAACAATGCACATGGGCAGCAGGCCCATCCATGGAACTTTTTAGCAACCTCGCACGTGTAAATTATATCTACGTACAACGCCAATTGAGACACTACATACGCGCTATGCGTCAAGTGTAATCATAGATATGTGCCTGCACTACCAACCAGACCACAAGCAGGCAGGGTCATTGCTTCTCTGCGCTATCTCCTGGCAAAGCATCTGCGCCAGAAAGGCAGATTGGCACAACCTGAAAGGAGAGAATACCTGATGATCGCAACGCAACGCACAGCAGTCGTGGGCGTTTTTGAGGAGCGCTCGCGGGCAGAGCAAACGATAGATGAGCTTAAACAAGCAGGCTTCAGAGATGATCAGATCGGCTTTGTGGTACGTGACAGGCTCCTGGCCCAGGAGGACGACACCATCAACGCCTCAAGAATAGGAACCGGCGGGCGAGCGGCCACTGGCGCGATCACAGGTGGCGTCATCGGCGGGGTACTCAGCGTGTTTGTTGCGCTCTTACTCCCTGGCTTTGGCACAATCTTCGCCGGCGGTATCATGGCGGCGGCGCTGAGCGGCGTCGTGCTGGGGGCGATGGGCGGCGGCTTCCTGGGCGCGCTCACGGGAGCCGGTGTGCCAGAAGAGCACGCGCGCTTCTACGTGGATGAGGTCGGCGCCGGTCGCACCATCGTGCTCGTAAAAGCCCATGATCGCGTGCGCGAAGCCACCGAAATCCTCAACCGTCACGGCGCATACGACGCAACCACAGGCCCCGTCGAGCGCTTGAAAACCGCTACCCCGGCCAGCACCGAAGAGAGCAACGAGACCCAGCTTCAGTCTGAACCCCAACCCGAAAAGCCGGGCGAGGTTCAACCTCAACCCGAAGAGGTAAGCGAGGCCGATATCCCCACGCAAACGGTGAGCAAGGCCAATATTCCTACCCAGGCAGTGAGCGAGGCCGATATCCCCACACAAAAGGTGGACCGGCGCGCGATAAAGCAGGCGTTATAAAGACGGCCTGAATACGCGTGAGGCAGGCCGTCCCGTAGCGTGTGGCTTGCCTCGCTCGTACCCTATAGGGTCACCACCTACAGTAACCCCTGTTCCAAAGCGATAGCCACAGCGGCAGCTCGCGAATCGACTCCTAATTTCGCATAGATAGTCGAAAGATAGGCTTTGATCGTACGTTCTGTCAGCCCCAGGTGGAGGGCTATTTCTTTACTTCGTTCACCGCGTGCGACATGGGCCAGCACCTCCTGCTCGCGTGCAGTCAGTTCTGCTCCCTTAAGCCGAGGGCCAGCAGATGATGCTTCAAGTGAGCGAGCGGCCTGCGCGAGAAGCCGCTCTAGAATCTCTGGTTGGACCAGTCGTTCGCCTCGTGCGGCTACACGAATAGCATCAAGCAAGATATCCAGGTCGGTATCTTTGAGCAAATAGCCGCAGGCCCCGGCTTGTAAACCCCGAATCACAAGATCATCCTCATCATATGTTGTCAAAATAATCACCGCAATATGCGGCCACGTTCCTCTCAACCGCCTGATAGCCTCTATCCCATCCATACCAGGCATACGCAAATCCATCAACACAACATCTGGTTGAAGTTCGCCAGCCAGGCGCAGCGCCTCGACCCCGTTCACTGCTTCTCCTACCAGCGTGAAAGCATTCGCGGCCTGCAACATGAGCCGCAGACCTGTGCGCACAATGGGATGATCATCAGCAATCAACAGACGAATGGGATGGACGCCTTCACTCATGCACGCGCTCCTCTCTTCCCTCTCCTGGAATGCACAACCGGAGCAGTGTTCCCTGGCCGGGGGCGCTCTCGATCTGACAGGAACCGCCGAGCAGACGAGTACGTTCGCGCAATCCAAGCAAGCCATAGTGTCCCGTATTATCCACGTGCTCATCTGGTCGAAAACCCCGGCCATCGTCTTGAATTTCGATGGTCAAACAATCCTGCTGCTGGAAAAGTCTGATCCAGAGATGCTGTGCTTGAGCGTGCTTGACGATATTTGTAAAACTTTCACGTAGCATCGAGAGCACCTGTTCACAAGCAGAAACAGGCAGCATGGTCAGTAGATCGAGCTGGGTTGGCAAACAGTGAATATTCGTCGCGAGCGTCAAACGCTCGATCTCGCCACACACGGCCTCATAGAGTTCTTCTGAGGTTGTCATGGTCCGTAAATCGTGAATAGCCGCGCGCGCTGTTGTGAGCGTTTCCCGTGCCGATGTCTTCATATGTTCAAGCATCGCGCTGACTTGCGCGTAATGCTGCGCCAACACATACGTCTGAGCCGCCTGAATCTGCATCACGAGGCCCGCCACGCCCTGTACCAACGTATCATGCAATTCGCGGGCCAGGCGTCGCCGTTCAGTTAATCTGCTAAGTTCTTCGATACGGGTGGTCGCGAATTGCAACTGCGCATGGGTGGCAGCCAGTTGCTGGTGTGCGGCCGTCAATTGGCTGTGCGCCTGAATATGTTGCACGTGCAGTATGAAGTAGCCCACCAGGAACAGTACGAGGGCGAGCACTCCAAACACATCGCCCACAGATGGCAACCAGAGCGGATTTGGCATGGCCAGGAGCCAACCTTCGTTCCATTGCTGCGGGCGCGTCTCCAGAATCAAGATTAAAAAAAGCAAGCTGCCACATGATGCAATGCTGATAGAGCGCGGCTGTTTGAGTAAGGCTATTGCCTGGAGCGTAAGGGCCAGACAGAGTATCAGAGCAGAGTCATTCTGTTGCACGACCAGCGCAATTCCAAAGGCGAGTCCAAGCTGACAAGGCAATGTGAGCCAGCAGAGAAGCGCACTTTTTTTCCAGGAGAGACTGATCCAGAACAAGCATGCGGAACAACATATGAGGAGCGTCAGGAGACTCACTCTCTCAAGGTGGGCCTGTACAGCCTGAGCCAGGAAGACGAGCGAGGAACAGACCACTGCAGAAGAGGTATCCCCCTGCTGCTTCATACAGGGTACCATCAGATCTTTCCATGACCCCGCAATGATGCCAGTGAAGCCCCAACTATACAGCACAACCAGCCAGAGCAGGAAAAACCAGCGCAACCAGCGAGGATAAAGACTTCTCATATATTCCTTCTCATCTAGCAGACGCGCCCCTGTCCGCGTAGGGGCGATGGCTTGCCTCGCCCGCGTTGGCCATCACGGGCGAGGCAAGCCATCGCCCCTACGCGGACCTCCGTGTGCATGACGGAGCATGGCATGCACGGCTTTTCAATGGCCCGACTCATCCAGGGTCAGGGTATGGTAGCACAACACGCGCTTTTCCTCAAGTATAGCAGCAAGGCTACCTACCCGTAAATGAACCTTCGGGCTGTCCATTCGTTCATGGACGCACGGACACTGTTCGCATGTCATGGGCGAACGCCAGATGCGCAAGCAGGGGCTAATCAGCTACAGTGAACGGCAGAGAACCACAACACACATTGAAGGGAGTAATCTCAGCGTATGAACGCATCTTTGCCCTTTCACCAATTGGCTTTTAGCACGCATCAAGAGGTCATCATTGAAGCTATCGGTCTCACCAAGAGGTATGACACCGGCAGCATTTCCGTCCAGGCGCTCAAGGGCATCTCCTTGCAGGTGACACGAGGAGAGGTCGTCGCTATTATGGGCCCCAGTGGCTGCGGAAAAACAACGCTGCTCAATTGTCTTTCCGGACTGGATAGTATCTCCTCTGGCACCGTACGTATCGCGGGCCAGAACCTGCGCAGCCTCTCGGATCGGGAGATTACGGCGTTTCGCGCGCGCGAAATGGGCTTTGTCTTTCAAACCTATAATTTGCTCCCGGTACTCTCCGGCCTGGAGAATGTCGAATTGCCCCTGCTCGTAAGCGGGGTAGCGCCGAAGGAGGCCCGCGAACGGGCCCGCCTGAGCATCGAGCAGGTAGGACTCAGCAATTGGGCACGGCATAGGCCAGCCGAGATGAGTGGCGGACAACGGCAACGTTTTGCCATTGCCCGTGCTCTGTCTACCGCGCCAGCAATTGTCTGGGCTGATGAACCAACTGGCGCTCTTGATAGTGAGACCAGTCAGGAGATTATCGACCTGATGCTCTCCCTCAACCAGCGCCATCGCCTAACCTTCGTCTGGGTAACCCACGCTCCTGAAGTCGCGCACCAGGCGCAGCGACTGATCACTATGCGTGATGGACACATCGCAAGCGACCATCCTGTTGTGCCGCACCAACCTTCATCTTTTCCCGGAAGGCAGGGGTATTGAGATGATACCAGATATATTCGCGGGACTCCCGCCAACGACGCTGGCGCTCCTGTTGTTTGTGTTCACTGGCGGGATTGTAATCCTGATTGCGGCAGGAGCAGTGAGCAATCCTCTACTCTTGCGTATGGGTCTGCGCAATATGCTGCGCCGCTCGAACCAGGCCATGCTCCTGCTGGTGGGCGTGATGCTTTCTACCGCAGTGATTACGGCCTCGCTGGGGCTGCCAGATAGTTTGCGGCACGCGCAGGTCGTGGAACGCCTGACGACCATGGGCAATGTTGATGAATCCGTGACTGGCACATTTAGCCAGAACCAATTAAACACCGTTTTCGCGCGTCTGCGGCAGGACACCAACGTCCAGTCGGTAACGGGCTTGCTGCTCGCCACGGAAGATACCACCGTCACAGCCACGCGCACCGGACTAAGCGTCTTTCAGATCGATCGCTATGGTGTGCCACCCAACTTTGACGCGGTCTATGGGCCAATCACCAACGTAGATGGCCATGCCCTCCATTTCGCGGACCTGCGCCCAGGAGAGGCGCTGATCAGCGTGACGCTCGCCAAACATTTCGCGGTTCGGCCAGGTGATACGGTGCAAGTTCGTGTTGGCACGGCGATCATCACTGTGACCATTCAGGCCATCCTCGCCCACGATCTAGGCGTGACAAACGGCGAAGTGAACGCCACCCCCGCGATTATCCTGCCCCTGGTCACCGATCAACAGCTCCAACCAGGGCTGCCCAATACCATCTGCCTGAAAAATGTTGGCGCGGGTAGCATGGATGATATCGGCGCGAATGGCAACCGGAGTCGGGCCGTGGTTCGTGTCTTGCAGCAGCTTTTTCCAGGAGCTACGCTCGATGAGTACCTGCGTCCCACCAGTGATTTCGATAGCGTGCAAATTCATCCCCTGAAACCAGATGTGGTCAACGCACCAGCGGTTCAATTGAGTAAAAGCGTGCTCTTTCTGGCCATTGGGCAAGAATTTATCTGGTTGATTCCTCTCTACACCTGCTTGCTTGTGGGGGCCGGGATACTCTTGCTGGTATTGCTTTTTACCCTGCTGGCGGCAGAACGGCGCACAGAGTTTGGCATGAGCAGAGCCATCGGTTTTCAACGTCATCACCTGGTGCAAGCCCTACTTATCGAAGGATGTGGCTATGCGCTGGTAGCTGCTCTGCTCGGCGTCGCTGTGGGCTTTGGGTTGCTCTCCCTCGGTATGACAATCTTCTCTCACCTGCCAGAAATCGATGCCGCTGCCAACAACTCCGCATCCCTCCCCATCCCGATTTTTGCGGGACAGTTACAACCTTGGCTGAGTTGGCAAAGTCTACTTTCTGCCTGGTGCCTGGGTACCCTCACGACGCTCATCACCATCTTCCTGGCCTCGCTCTGGATCAGTCGTATGACCATTACTCAGGCTCTCCGTGACCTGGATAACGCGCCGTCGCAACGCGTCAATCTCTGGAGAATCATGCGCACTTTCTGGTCACCACCACAGGATGCGGATGGACAACGAGTGCCGGAAACACTGGCCAGGCGTGTAGAACGCTTGCTAGAAACGGGCGGGCTGTTCCTGTGGGAAAGCTGGGCGCGTGGCCCGCTCTGCCTGTTGGTAGGCGGCTGGCTGTTCGTCTACTTCTGGGACAATGCCTGGCTTCAACAATCGGCGCTGTTGCTCTTGCTTGCAGGGGGAAGCCTGTTGAGCGGGTGGCTCTTGACCCTCTGCAAACTTCCTGCGCCACTCGCCCGACGCATCGGCTTGAGCTTGTTTGGCTTGAGCTGGTTGGTGTATGGCTTTCAAGCTGGGAGCTTCTTCCGTTCACTTTTTCAGCCATACGTCGGTTTTCCAACGCACCCTTCCGTTCTGAGTGTCTTGCTCACGCTGGTGGCGCCGATCCTGGGAGCGATTGTGCTGGTCATGGTGAACGCAGACCTCCTCATTCTGGGTCTCTCTGCACTGCTACGGCAGGTACATGGCCTGGCGCCCATAAGTCGGATCAGCCTGGTCTATCCCCTGACCTTTCGTTTTCGCTCGGCCATGACGGTTATGCTGCTGGGCTTGGTGACCTTTCAAGTTCTGTTACTGATCCTGACCAACGTTGGAGGATTGCAAGCGGATCAGATCGAAGCGAGGACGGGCGGCTTCAATCTTCAGGTCACCATGCCACGCGGGATCTACCGGCAGTTGGCCCCGCAGATGCAAAGGCTGCAAAATCATACTTTGCTGGCCCAGGACTTCACTGATGTCGCGCTGCTACGTTTTTTACATGGCTTGCCCGAGGAAGGTCAGCAAGCTCCGGCTGAACCAGTGCGCCTGCTCTTACCAGGAAAGCCTGTCTATCATATGCCTTACGATATTCCGCAGGTAGCCGATGATATCTATCTCGCGACAACCCAGGAGCCAATGTTTGTCAGAGCACAGGGTTATGAGACTGACCAGCAAATCTGGGAGGCCGTCAGGGCGCATCTAGACTATGCTGTGCTCGGCTATGATGCCTATATTGCGCAGTTACCTACAAGCAATAGCTTTGTGCCTTTTGAGGCCAGCATACCAGAAAATGCCACGCCCAATGCAGCAACACAGCGGGTTACTATCATCGGCCTGCTCCCAGCCGTGGGCGGACAGGCACTCTACATTTCATCCAGAACGGCGGCGCAGATTGCGCCGCAAACAAGCCTCTCGCGCCTGTATTCCTATCTATTTCGGCTACACGCCGGGATAAGTGAAACGCAGGCGATCCAGGATCTAACGCGACTGGTCGGCCCGGAATATGCGCCCAATTTACCGATCGCCTCTCTGGATCACCCGGCGACCGATGCAATTGCGGAGCAATTAACCCTGTTTCTTAGCGGTTATCTAGCCTTAGGCTTGTTGCTTGGCGCGCTGGCTATCAGCCTGATCATCAGCCGCTCAATCATCGAACGTCGCCAACAAATTGGGATGCTACGCGCACTTGGATTCTCACGCACTCTGGTGCAGCGCGCGTTTCTCCTTGAAGCCTGCTTTGTGATCGCGCTGGGCCTGCTGGTAGGTATAGCTCTGGCCTTCTGGCAGGCATACGAGATTGATCGACCACTCTATCAAAGCTTACCCATTCCGCTTGTGCCAGTTGTTGCGATCCTTCTCGGCAGCGCTCTGATCGCCTTCATGAGCACAATCCTGCCGGCGAGAAAGGCTGCTCAGCTCCCACCGGCGGAGGCACTGCGCTACGAGTAACGCGCAGAACATACCACTTTGTCAAGCTTCATTCGCTGGCTTGGAACATGGCGCCCGCAAGAGGTGCCACTACACATAAAACCGTTGATTGAAGCTTGGCAGAATAATATCGCAGAATATATAAAAAAACATGAAAGCAAGAAAGGTTTACCAATGTCTGAATCACCTATGCAGAACCAGGGCGTAGCGCCGCTTTTCCAGAAACCCAGGCGGCGATCACGAAACAGCATCGTCTTCCTCTTTGCAGTGCTCAGTTGTCTTATGGTGTTTGGAGGCGGGGGATTGTTAGCCTGGCAACTTCTTTCGCACCAGGGAACGGGAGGTACGGGAGGGAATGGAGCAGTGCCCGCAACAACAAAGGCTGTGGACACGGCCCCCAATCCCTGCAAAAGCCGACTCCCAGCGGACAACATACGCCAGGAGGTAGCCGCTGGACTACACCTCTCCGTTGACCAGGTAAAAGATCAAGTGCATGCAGGAAAAAAGATCCAGGATATTGCGACTTCTCAGGGGGTTTCGCAAGGGCAACTCCACACCCTGGAACTACAGGCATACCAGGATGGCCTGGCCTACTATCAACGCATCGGTTGCTTGCATCCAGGTGACCCCGATTATACCAGGGACATGAGCTATCGCACCGAGACAGCAACGCAACTGCACGATGATGTTACCCACCTGTACGATATCCTTGACTGAGAACGGGAGGAGTATCCGCGTACGGGCCCAATTTTCAGGCCGATTGCTCCTCCTGCTCACTGGGCGCGCTAAAGTGGATCTCCAGCGCTTTGTCCACGAAGCGCGCCACCGTGGCCTCCTGGTTGGCCAGCACGGCGGGGAGGGTGATGTCGCGCTTGAAATTGCCGATCTCGATAATCATCTCGTCGCCCTTCTTGGTCATCAGTACCTTGTCCATCTCGACGTGGGGCAGCGGGAGACGCAGGATGTAGCTATCGCCCTGGTGCAGGATCTCCTGCACAGGGCCACGATAGAAGACCTGCGTGGGATCTTGATCGCCGAAGATGGCCTGCGCGAGTTCGCCAAGCTGCTCGATACCCAGGATCTCGTGGGCATAGTAGGGCGACTCCCAGATCGGCAGCGGCGCGAAGGTCTGGTGGATCTGGCGGCGCAGTTTCTCCTGGTTCTGGTACAGTTCCTGCATGAAGTGGTCTTGATAGTCGCCGGGCGCGATCACGCGGTTACAGATGACGCCATCGATGGGATAGCCAAAAAGAGCAAGGTAGGTTTCAGCGCGCAAGGCCTCTTTGATGACCATGCGCTCAGGATTGACTACGGGCCGGTACGAACTGATATCGGGATTGCCCAGCACCTCGCGCAGGCCTTCGACGCGCTCGCTCAGCAGGTGAACGGCATCCAGCACTTCGGCGGAGGGCATGAAGGCCTTGATCAGCGGACGCGCCAGGTTGAGCGTGCTACTTTGCAGGGCTGCGATACGTCCCGCGTACCACTGGAACGTATCGGGCATGCTGAGCAGGCGCACCGTCTCGCCGGTCGGCGCGGCATCGATCACCACTACCTCGAAGTCGCCATCGCGCGCGTTGCGATAGATGTTGAGCAGGCTGACGATCTCATCCATGCCGGGGATGAGCGCCATCTCTTCCGCCATAATCGAATCCAGCCCCCGCTTGCGTAGCAGGCTACTCAGGGTCTCCTGCAGTTTGCCCCAACTGTGGCGCATCTCGTCAAGGACGTTGACCTCCTGCCCCCACAGGTTCGGGGCCAGCTCGTGCGGCACAGAGGCCAGAGGGGTATGCAAACAATCGGCGAGACTGTGGGCCAGGTCGGTGCTCACCACCAGTGTGCGCTTGCCCAGGCTCGCCGAGCGCACGGCCGTCGCGGCGGAGATGGTCGTCTTGCCAACCCCGCCCTTTCCAAGGTAGAGAATGATACGCATGGTTTTCCTTACTCTCAGACAGCTCTTTTGCTTATTATAAAAGAGAGACGCACTCTTCTCAGGCGCCCTCTATCTCATCTTTGCTCTATCTACGTATGATGGCGTGTCTGGGTTATGAGCCGGCTAGCTCTCGGTTCTGGAAGCCAGCATATCGTGATGGATATCATGCAGCTTACGTTGAATATCGCGGATCTCCTTGGCGAGGACGCTCATTTCCAACTCCGATTTCACATCCACCTGGTAATCGAGATCCGCCTTGAGGCGATCCTTGGACGACTGACGATTCTGACTGATGAGGACAAAAATAGAGAGAAAGATAGCCTCCAGAGAGACCGACATAGTCAGAAATTGATATGGGTAGGGGTCAAACTGCCAGCCTTTAGGTCCCACTGTATTCACCACCAACCATGCCACGAAGACCACCAGGTTGATCATCAGAAACACGATGGACCCACTGAACTCGGCGATAATATCGGCGATGCGCTGGCCCAGAGAAACTGGCTCATCCTGGTCATTGGGGTTCTTGCTTACACGTGTGCGCAGGATATCGTCAGTATGCTTGAGGCGATCACCCAGCTCTGTAAGCACATCAAGGGCCGCCTCTGGTCGCTTGCGCAAAAAATCAAAAAACTCGTCCCGACTCAATTCGAGCGTCACCAGACGCTTAGCAGATGTCGCGCTGGCCGAGCGCGTTTCACCAGAGAGCATAGACAGCTCTCCGAAGAACTTCCCCGGACCAAGGACATCCAAGACCACTTTCTTGCCCTCGGTGTCTGTGAGCCAGATCTCCGCCTCTCCCTGTTCAACGATATTGAAGCTGGTCCCAGGATCGCCGGCTTTCATCACGACCTGCCCAGGTTGAAAAATGCGCTCCGTCATCAGCGCATGCAGTTCACGGCGCTCTTCGTCATCCATATTCGAGAAGAGCGGGATGCCCGCGAGGAGCTGTGGGGTAACGATACTCACTGGCTTTCTGCCTTTCTACATGCTGTCCTGTCCCATATCTATGGTAGTTACCAGTTCAGTATAGGCGAAATGCCACAAGCTGACAAGCAGAGAGAATCGTAGGGGCTTGTAAACGGCGCCCCTACGATTCTCTCTGCTAAAGGTGAGAACTTACAATTCGATCTTGCCGTTGAGAACCAGGAGCTTCAAGAACTCCAGGTGCCGCACAACCTCCACACGATCACTGCCACCGCTCTGATACCATTGGCGAAGCCAGAGCAGGGCCATAATCTCTTCAGAGGTAAAGCCGCTCTGAACTAGCATATCCATGTCAGTTGTGATCGCCTCTATGTTTGATAGCATTTCAGTTTGTTTTTCAGAATGCAATTGTTGATTCATTAGTAATATCCTTCTGCCTGGCTGCCTCAGGCCCTTCTTGCTTACCCGCCGCCGGCCTATTCCGCTTTGCCAAAGATTGTGTAGCGCGACCTGCCTATCACCAGACTGCTGATCCCATCTAATAGACGCACGAACCAATCCGTTTTTAAATACAAGTTTGTCTCTACTATACATAACGCTGCCACCCCTCCACTTATTTCATTTCTCTCTAGGTCCATCATAAACGGAAACAAACAGGTCAGCTATCTAGCGGGTGACAGTTTTCCTGTGAAATACGTCACTACCGTGTATCTATACGGTTCTAGTTACCAAGTCCCTTCACAGCGAAGGTTCTCTGCTTCATATACGTCAAAACCACTACGCAGGTTCCAACGAGTTTTGTCGATGTCGTTACCATTTCAACGACTGCGATAGTGGGTATTATCGATAGTGGGTATTATAAAGAGTGTGTTCATAGCTTGTAACGCCTACCTGTATATCACAATGAAAAAACTGAGCGCCTCAGGAAGGAACTATGGCAAGCGCTATGCAGCCGTCAAACTACCCACACCGGCAGGATCGCTTACACTGGCTGGCGGAGATTTACCGCGTATATGCCGCCGATCTTCAGCGCTCTATCTACAGCAGAGTTGGCGATCTCGCGCTGGCCGAGGACCTGACCAGCACAGTCTTTCTCAAGGCGCTCCGCTGGCTCAGGGAGGATCAGAGTCCCGAAAGTGCCCGCGGCTGGCTCTACGCAACGGCGCGTACGACAATTGCTGACTACTGGCAGACGCAGAGTCAGTACGAGACATGTTCGCTGGGTGATCTTGAGGCACAACTTTTGGCTAACAATAGCGGGGAAGGTGCTGGCCAGCAGGCCGAGATGCGCGTGCAGCATCTTCTCAGCCTGCTGCCAGAACGCGATCGCACCATTTTGACCCTGCGCTACCTCCAGGGGTATAGCGCCTCCGAGATCGCCGAGGCTCTGGGAACAGGCGCGAGCCATATTCGAGTGCTCCAGTTGCGCGCGCTGAGGCGTGCCGCTCAATTGGAGACAATGGAAAGGAACAGAGATAGTATGCAAGAACAGGAAACACCATTCGATGTATCCGTCAAATTGCTGGCGCCGCAGAGTCGCCGGGTGCTTGATCTGGCCCGCGAAGAAATGCTCAATCTGAAACACTGGTTTATCGGCACCGAACACCTGTTGTGGGGCCTGGCGAGCGAGGGCAGCCTGGCCTCGTTTCTTACCCCGCTAGGTATCACACCTGAGCGTGTGCATACTGGCATCGTTTTTATCTTCGGGCACACCCCGGCGCAGCAGGGCCAGCCAGTTCCTGAAGAACCACCGTCAGCGGATGTGCTCAAACTACTCACCCAGCGCGCCAGCCAGGTTATCGTTCTGGCAGGGGAAGAGATGAAGAGCCGGGGAGAGAAGAGCATACGCCCGACGCATCTTCTGCTTAGCTTGATGAATGAAGGCGAGGGGATCGGCGCAGGTCTGTTGCGCTCACTGGGCATCAGTCTTTTGCAGGCGCGTACCGCGCTGACGCCTCCCATTGCCACTCAGAGCTGCTCTTTCTGTGGGCGCAGCGGTTCCCAGGTTGGCCGCCTCTTCCCAGCAGAGATTGGCATCGCTGAGAGCGGCGCAACTTCGCCAGGTGCTTTCATCTGTGACCAATGTGTGCGGCGTTTCTCTAGCATGCTTGGAAATGCTTAGTGGACTGTCAAACTTCAATCGACGGATGAGACAGCCCCATCGCACGTAGGACCGGGCGCAGGCCAGCGCGCTCCTACACGAAATGCCACATCCGGGTGCCGGCCTCGCGTGCGCGGCCAGGCGCGAGGCCCCCCAAGGGATGCCGCACACCATGAGTTACCCCAAATTTTTCGAACGGGCGTTCGGTCCCCTTCTCAAGTGGGGGTGCAAGGGGCTGCAAGCCCTTTGCCGGGGGTGGCGGGGTGTCCCCGCCCCTTTTTCTTCTCTCTTCTCGCCGCCTGCGGCGGCGAAGAAAAGGGGGAAAAAGCGGTGTTCGGGGACACCCCGAACCCCGGCAGGGACGCTCCGCTCCCTGCACCCTCGTTTTTTGAATGGGTGTTTCAAAAATTCGGGGTAACTCATGAAGCGAGTGGCTCTGGGAAACTCTGTCGATATTCTGATAGACGTATACTAGCCACGATGATAAAATATGCCTTCTGGTATCCCATTGGATAGCCAGGCAAGTGTGTGGCTGCTCCATGCTTGGCGGCTATTCCTGTTTGAGGATGGCCTCGACTAACTGCGCATTGGAGGCAGTCTTTTCCAGCAGGCGGATCAACTGTTCGGTGCCCTCGCGCTTCGGCAGATCCGCCAATCTGCGGCGTACAATCGACATAGCACGCAGTTCATCGCTCGAAAGCAGGCGTTCCTCCAGGCGCGTACTCGACACGCCCAGGTCTATGGCCGGGAAGACGCGGCGTTCGGCCAGCTCGCGCGAGAGGCGAACCTCCAGGTTGCCCGTGCCTTTAAACTCCTCGTACACCACCTCATCGAGACGACTGCCCGTCTCGACCAGGCAACTCGCGAGGATAGTCAGGCTGCCGCCCTCCTCCAGTGTGCGCGCGGCGCCGAAGACGCGCCGGCCGGCCTCCAGGGCCTGCGCGTCGATACCGCCGGATAGGGTGCGGCCCCAGGAGGAGCCGCCTCGCCGATTGTAGGAATCGCT
>JALYVR010000048.1 GCA_030853145.1 Chloroflexota bacterium
GAGCAGGCTGGTGGGTTCGGTGCCGGCTTTGGTATTGAAAAAACGGTACACCCGATTCAGGGCCAGGCAACCTGCCTTGAAGGTAATCTGCGCCTGGCGCGGCTGGGGGCCATCAACGGCGGCGAAGAGCAGGGCGGCCGTGTCCAGAATCAGCCCGCCCGACGTGACCCAGGAACGCCCCGGCTGCGGCGAGCGGAAAAACGAGAGCACGGGCAGCGAGGTATGGCTTTCTTCAATCTCGACAAACCAGCGCTCCCACTCGGCCCACTGCTGGTCGTCGTTCTGCACCGAGCCGTCGTGGTTGAGCCAGCCCAGCAAAGCGGCGGCCGTGGGCGGTGTGCCGGCCCGCAGCTCCAGCTGGGCCACCGTGGCCTCGCGCCGCGAAAACGCCTGGTAGATCACGGGGAGATAGCCGATGACCAGCGCCAGAAAGCCAAAGCCCCCCCCGGCCTCTACCACCACCAGCACTCGCGCGACAGCAGAATTTGGTATCACATCTCCTAAACCAAGCGTGATGAAGGTCGTGCCGCTCACATACAGGTCGGTAAAGAAATCAGCGTGCTTTTCCGGGGAGATCAAAGTCGAGCCAAAGGCCCACTGCAGCATCGCGAAGCCCACGACCAGCCCTACCGCCCAGATGATCAGCAGGAACAGCAGGGATAGCGGCCCATAATAGCTGAGGTAGTATTCGCGCCGGTTGGTCGCATGAATCCAGCGCGCGGTCGCTGAGCAGAGCGCCCAGGTCGAGCGGTAAAACATGCGCGCCAGCCTGAAGCGCCTTGACACTCGGCGCGGCAGCACAACTGTCTCAAAGGCGTCCTGCAAAATAATCAGGATCAATAAAAGACCAACAATACCTATAAGGATAGTCATACCATACTCTCCCTGAAAACTAAACGCGTGCCTCTTCAGCTAATTTGAGGCACATGCCTGCTATAACAATCTATACCAGGGAGAGCATTCCTGGCAACTATACGCAGGCCGCATGCTTCGAGAGGCAAGAGGTAGGGTGGCTCCCCTGTGGGCGGGTATCTATATGATCCCGTTGCTGGCTGGTTTCTTGCTGATGGGGCCACTGAGTGGCTGGCTTTCGGACCGTTTCGGCGCTCGCCTATTCTCGACGTTGGGCATGCTTATTCAAGCACTCGGTTTTCTCTTGTTGGCGCTCGTCCCGCTGAATTTTCAGTACACCTGGTTCGCGTTGATCCTCTTCATAGTTGGTATCGGACAGGGTATGTTCTCTTCACCAAACACGTCGTCGGTGATGGGGAGCAATGTCCAGCAAGCCTTATCGGCTGCGAAACGCACAGTGTTGTTGGGCCATGCATTCTTCCCCTATCTCATCTCGTACCCGATGTCTCTCGGCCTGCACAGTGTCTTCTACCTCTCTGTTATAATGTCTCTGGTCGCGGCTTTCGCGTCCTTGCTGCGTGGCAAGGCCCAGATTGTCACACGGGAGACCTAGCCGGAATCTCAGAATGAGGCCAGGCAACGCTCTTCTGTACCTGTTTCCAAAGAGTAATCGGCACAGAAAGTTTAGGGAGAAAGTAAAAAACATATGACTGATACATTGACCTTAGATCGTAAGCATACAGCGCTCCTGGTTATGGATTATCAGAACGGTATTGTTTCCAGGATCGTTGAGAACTATCCAGATCTGTTGGATAGAACTGCCGCTGTCCTTGCTGCTGCCCGTGCTGCTGACCTGCCAATTATCTACATTGTGGTCAGCTTTCGTGAGGGCTATCCCGAAGTGAGCCCCCGCAACCGTTCCTTCTCCGCTCTCCGCGGGTCTGGTCGCATGCTCGCAGGTAGTCCTGAGACGGAGATTCACCCGCACGTTGGACCTCGCCCCGGCGAGATTGTGCTCACCAAACATCGTGTGGGGGCTTTCAGCACAACTCCTCTGGAGACGATCCTGCGTGCGCACGATGTTACCTCGCTCATCCTGTGTGGCATCGCTACGAGTGGTGTCGTCCTCTCAACAGTCCGCTGGGCCGCTGACATGGATTATGACCTGCTTGTCGTCGAAGACTGCTGTGCCGATGGCGACGCTGAAGTCCATCGTATTCTTACCCAGAAGGTCTTCCCCCGCCAGGCCCGCGTTGTATTTGCAAACGCGATCATCGAAGATCTCAAGGTATAGGCCTTCAGGGATTTTCTAGATATGCCTCAGGCAGGCTTTCTCCCTTTTCAGCAGAGCGCTTTACGCAGAAACTGGCCGGTGTAGGAGTGGGGATGGCGTGCGACCTCTTCCGGCGTACCCTGGCACAGAATCTGCCCGCCGTCCTTCCCGCCTTCAGGACCCAGATCGATAATGTAGTCAGCCGTCTTGATCACATCCAGGTGATGCTCGATCACCAGCACGCTGTTGCCGGCATCAACCAGGTGGTTCAGGCTCTCCAGCAGGCGCGAAATGTCGGCCAGGTGGAGGCCCGTCGTTGGCTCGTCGAGGATATAGAGGATGCGCCCGCCGCGTTTCACTTTTCCCAGTTCGTGCGCCAGCTTAACGCGCTGGGCCTCACCGCCGGAGATAGTCTTCGAGGACTGGCCCAGTTTCAAGTAACCAAGGCCCAGTTGCTTGAGCACTTGCAGTTTGTGGGCAATCAAAGGGTGATCCTCAAAGAAAGCGCAGGCCTCTTCAATCGAGAGATCGAGTATCTCGGCGATATTCTTGCCGTGGTAGCCAATCTCCAGCGTCTCCTGCGTGTAGCGCGCGCCCTTACATACCTGACAGGACACCTCGACATCCGGCATAAAGTGCAGATGAGTGGTCACCAGCCCCTGTCCACCACACTCTTCGCAGCGTCCGCCTTTGACGTTGAAGCTAAAGCGCGACGGTGTATAGCCGCGTTTCATGGCTTCCGGGGTAGCAGCGAACATCTGGCGGATGTCATCGTAGATGCCGATGTAGGTGGCCGGATTGGAGGTGGGTGTGCGGCCTATGGGCGACTGGTCTATGTTGATAATGTTACGGATATGTTCGATGCCAGCAAGCGCTGTGTGAGCGCCAGGGAGGACACGGCTGTCATGAAAGACGGCATAAAGCTTCTTGTAAAGGATTTCGTTGACGAGGGTACTTTTGCCCGAGCCGGATACCCCTGTGACACAGAGGAAGATGCCCAGCGGGAGCGTAACATCGATGTTTTTGAGGTTGTGCTCGCGTGCTCCCTGGATGATGAGCGCAGGTCCATTGGCTGGCCTTCTCGTGGCTGGCACAGCGATCTTCTGCCGGCCGCTCAGATACTGGCCGGTCAGCGAGGCTGGATTGTGTATGATCTCGTCAACGCTGCCCTGGGCCACGATCTGGCCGCCGTGGATGCCTGGGCCGGGACCCAACTCGATGATGTGGTCAGCCGCCCTGATGGTATCTTCGTCATGCTCCACGACGATCACGCTATTGCCGATATCGCGCAGCCGTCTCAGCGTCGCAATCATCTTGACATTATCGCGCGGATGCAGGCCGATGCTCGGCTCGTCCAGCACATAGAGCATACCCATCAGTTCCGAACTGATCTGGGTGGAGAGACGCAGGCGCTGGGACTCGCCGCCGGAGAGCGTTGTCGCGCGGCGATTCAGGTTCAGGTAATCGAGCCCGATGCCTTGCAAGAGTTGCAGGCGTGATCTGATCTCCTCAAGAATCTGCTGGCCCGCCTCTTGCTGGCGTCCGTTCGCGGGCAGATTGGTCAAGAACGCGCACACATCCAGCAGACTCATCTCACCCAGCTCGTGGATGTTTCTGGCGTTGATAGTAACCAGGAAGCGTTGTCGTTTGAGTCGTCTGCCTGCGCAATCCGGGCAAGCGTGCTCCACCATCACCTTGCGCAAGTACGTTTCCATATCGCTATGCGCCACCTGCTCTTTACGATAATGGCGGTAGCGGCGTTCGATGGTTGTGATGATGCCATCGAAGCGGAAGAGCTTGCCAAGGTGCGCGTCGCCTCGTGTGACACCCTCGGGACGCAGCAAGGGAAATTTTTCGCCTCCGCTGCCATAAAAGAGTATATGCACGATCTCAGCCGGCAGGTCCTCGAAGGGCGTATCCAGGCTAAAGTCGTAATGGAGGGCCAGGCTGTACACCATGCGGCTGGTCCAGGAGTTTTTGTCGTAGGTGAACGCCTCAGGCACAAATGCCCCGCGCGTGATGCTCCGCTTCCTGTCAGGCACCAGCAGGTCGGGATGCACTGTCAAGTACGTGCCCAGGCCCAGGCAGGTCGGGCAGGCGCTGTCGCTATCGTTGAAAGAGAAGTAGTAGGGTAGCATCTCGCCCATCGTCACATAATGCTCAGGACAGGCGAAAGACTCGTCGAAGGCTGCTATGCTCCCGGCCTCTGTTGCCGGGTCCAGAACGCGAAAGCACAGGAAGCCCTCGCCCAGGCGCAACCCATTGGTGATGGAGGCAAGCAACTGCTTCTGGATGTCTTTCTTGATGATAGGTCTATCGATAATGACCTGTATGTCGTACGCGCGACCCTCATCCAGTTCGATCTCCTCGCCGGTATCGTAGATCGCCTCGTTGATACGCGCATGGCGGTACCCTCTGGCCCTTATCTCGGCAAAGAGGTAGGCATAGTCCTCGCCGTAGATTTTGACGATGGGTGCGCTGATTTCTACGCGTGTGCCAGTTGGCAGAGAGAGCAAGTATTCCACTATTTGCTGCGCTGTTTTTAGCGGGATCGGCCTGTTGCAATAGGGGCAGTGAGCCTGTCCAGTGGCGGCAAAGAGCATGCGCAGGTAATCATAGATATCCGTCAGCGTTCCGACAGTCGAGCGGGGATTCTTGCTCACCGATTTCTGTTCGATCGAGATGACGGGCGAGAGGCCAAGAATCACATCGACGGCGGGCTTCTTCAATTGCGCGATAAAACGCCGGGAGTACGCTGAGAGCGACTCCAGCAGCAGGCGCTGCCCTTCTGCGTAGATGGTATCGAAGGCCAGGGAGGATTTGCCCGAGCCGCTCAGTCCCGTCATCACTACCAGCCGGTCACGCGGGATCTCCAGGGAAACCTGTTTGAGATTGTGCTCGCGCGCCCCCTTAATGGCTATCGTTTGTCGCATATGCATCGCCTCCATCGTAATAGTAAGCCGCCTCGTCTACCGTGATTCTGCTCTTTTCTGTGAGCCGCACGGGAGAGGAGACCTTGCGAATAACCCCCTTATCGGCCAACCATTCATAGGCAAAAGCCAGGTATCCTAGTGCATCGCCCTCCATCTGTAACTTCTGCCGCAGGTGAGCGTTGAGTTCCGTCGCCGTACGCGCCCCGCTGGCAGTGGTCAGGTAGGTCAGGATCGGTTTGAAGAGCAGGGGCAGCTTCTCGCCCAGGTAGTCGTGTACTAACTGAATGGCCTGGCGCATCGTCTCCTCATCTTTGGGCCGCTGAACCAGGTCCAGGTAGATTTTTGTGAAAAACGCTGGATTATAGGTCAGCGCTTGCTGTACGACCTCACGCATAGCCACATCGTTATGCAGGAGCACCTCAATCGCGGCCAGGTGATTAATCAGAAACATCAGCCACAGGAAGCTATAGATGGGATCTTTTTTAACATAGAGCCACTTTTCTGCCTTCGTCAGCACCGGAAGAATGTCGGCCGCAACCTTGAGCAACTGGTATTCTCTATCCTTGCTGCCAACGTGAGCGCTGTTGCGATAATAGTCCTGGATGCTGTCATCAGAGGAAAAGAGCAGCGTGCTTCTTGAGATGAGGGAATGTGTGAACGACCCTTGCAAGGACCGCTCGATCATGGCTCTGAAATTGCTGCGCGTGCCCATGTGTACCTGAATACTGATGCCATTTTCGACCAGGCTGTAGTACCTGTGAGCTATCTTGTTCTCCCTGCTGACAAGCAAGATGTCGATATCCGACTTTTCCCATACATCGTCGTAGGCCAGGCTACCATAGAGGATAGCGGCGATGATAGAGCGGTCCTGCTGCACCTTCGCGACGAATGAGGTCAGTGCTTCTTCATAGGTACGCCTCAGGTCTTCGGATGGTCTAGACATAAGATAGGCCCTCCATTGGCTATGCACGTGTAGGGGACCATGATACCATCTGATTACTGACATCTGCTGTCAGGATTCTGCGAGATGAGCATAGGAGATGATCGATGTATTCTCATAGAGGCTTGTCTCTCCACCCTACTAATCCATGTGAGACCAATCCCTATTCCCCTGCCTATCGGCATACTTACCGCCATGGCGTAGTACCTACAATTACACAACTCAGCAAAGTCAAGTCCTACTGGTGTCTGGTACAACAACTCCGGTTCAGAGCCAGACCCGGCCTCGGGCAACCAGTTGGCCACTGAGGCCATCACGGCTGCTGGTCACTTCGGCAATACCACAGCGGCGAGCAACCGCTACTCACAGTATGTGATCCTCTCGGCCACAGGAACCAATCCAGACAACTACCAGAGCGGTGGCTTCTGCGCGTGGCACGACTATAACGGAGACAGCTCACTCAGCGGTGGTGCGGCTAGCTCGCCCTACGGTGACATCGCCTTCACTAACTTGCCATACGCTCTGGATGCTGGCTCTAGTTGTGGTCAAAACTTCGTCAACTCCGGTTCGGCTGGCACTCTTGACGGCTACACTATCATCGAGGGTCATGAGTACGCTGAGACGGTCACCGACCAGAACCCCGCCGGCGGTTGGACGAACAGCTCCAACGGTCAGGCATGTTGAGTTTCTGGTACCGCATGAGTTGTCGGGACATGGTGCGCTATGACTGGGCAATGACAACGCTCAAGGACAATAGCACTGGGAGAACCATCACCATCCTACCCAGAACATGTCATACCCTTCTGTATCACGTTGAACGGAGCGATCGGCGATGCGATATCCGAGGCTGGGGAGCGTTTCAATCACTTGAGGTTCTCTAAGCTTGCGTCGCAGCCGGCCCATGGTGACCTGCACCGTCTTGGTGAACGGGTCGGCGTTCTCGTCCCACACTTGCTCCAGCAGGTCCTCTGCACTGAGGACCGCCGGTGCCGCTCGCATGAGCGCCTCCAGCACGGCGAACTCTTTGACCGACAAATCGATCTGCTGCCCCTCACGCGTCACGATGTGTCGCAAGAGGTCAAGCTCGACACCTGCTGCCTGCAGGATACGCGGGTGTGCTCTTGGCTTGCGTCGGGCGAGGGCGCGAACTCGGAGGATCAGTTCAGGGAAGTGGAACGGTTTGGCCAGGTAATCGTCGGCTCCGAGGCTGAGACCTGCAACCCGGTCCCCTGGGGTGCCAGCCGCGGTCAGCATAAGGACCATCGCAGGCTTATCACTCTCGGTGATCATGCGGCACACGATGTCGCCGTGAAGCCCGGGAAGATCCCGATCGAGAACGACGACATCATAGGAGGAAACATCGAGTTTGGCGGCTGCCTCCAGGCCGTCGTAAGCCACATCGACGGCCATGCCCTGGTCTCGGAGTCCTTCAGCGATATCGTCGGCCAGGCGCCAGACATCTTCAACGATGAGCACCCTCATGTCCGATCTCCCGGTTCGCGCCTTCGCCTGGCATGAGGCAGCGTAATGACGACCTGCAGGCCACCCTCAGGCCGTGCATGCAAGCCGAGCGATCCATCGTGGGCGGCGACGATTGCTGCAACGATCGAAAGGCCAAGGCCGATACTCCCGTCCATAGCCGTCCGGTCGGCCCCGAGGCGCCTGAAAGGCTGACCCAGCTCCTGGACCTTGCGCTCGTCGAGGAGCGGTCCATCGCTCTCCACCACCAGATGAGCGGCTGCGCCGTCGTCTGCGGTTGCCACTCTGATGAAGCCGCCAGGCGTATTGTAGCAGATGGCGTTGTCGATGAGGTTCTCTACCAGGCGGACCAGCAGGGTCTTGCTTCCGATCACATCAGCATTGCTCAGGGTCTGTCGTACCTGGAGGCCCCTGCCAGCTATGGCATCGCTGCAAGCGGCAAGCGTGGCGGAAACGAGCTGAGGCAGGGACACACTCGTGAGGTCTGTCAGCGTTCCCTGCTGCGCACGGGCAAGCGCGAGGAAGCTCTCGACGAGCCGGTCGGCCTGGTTGAGCCCCTCACGGAGTTTGCCTGCCAGGATGGTTACTTCTGGAGGCGCAGGGCCGGGCTTCCCAACCGCTACATCGAGTGAGGTGCGCATCATGGTGAGCGGGGTTCGCAGCTCATGTGCGGCATTGGCAACAAAGCGCCGTTGCCCTTCAAAGGCGGCTTCCAGGCGCGCAAGAAGCCCGTCAATGGTATCCCCGAGATCCTTGAGTTCGTCGGGTGGTCCTGGTAGAGCAAGGCGTTCGTGCAAGTTCTCCTCAGAGATCTGCCGGGTGGTGGCTGTCATGATCTGGAGTGGTCGGAGCACGCGACCGGCGACGATCCAGCCAAGCACGATGGTCACGACCGCTATGATGGAAAGGGCGATCCCAGACTGGATCAGAAACTGGTGCAGGTCGGCTACTGCCTGAGCATGGAGCAGTTGGGCAAGAGGCTCGCTGCTACTTGCGCTGCTCGGGGTGCCTACTGGAACCGCGCCCGGGCGAGTGATTCGCCGCGCTACCAAGACGTACGTCATGGCGAGCAAGCCGGCGTCTAATGCGAGGAAGAGACTACTATAGAGGAGAGTAAGGCGCAGGCGTACCGTGCGCCTTGGCAGAGACAGCTTGAAATGTCCCTTCCAGAGGCGGATCGGACCTCTTCTCGGCATCTTCAGGTCCGCTTCCCCCCTCTGCCAGGCGGTTCGAGCGCTGATATCCGGTGGTTGGGTGGAGTCCTTAAGCTTCATATTTCACCTATTCTAGCAGGCCTCCCCCCGTTTGTCCATCCTATCCATCTGCGCTCCCAGGGTTTCTCAAAGGCCCAGGAACACGGGTAGAGAGGATGGGGTTCGGGGGGAGAAAACCTTGCCCCCGGTTCTGGCCCCAACGATCTTTCCCAGACCTGGTTCCAGTTCGACAAGGTCGTAAGGGAGTCGCGCCACTTCCTTTCCTGCCTATCGAAAAGAAGCATCCCAATCTGGCAGTGCCCTGTTTGGGATGCGAGAGACCACTACTGGAGCGAGCCTCTGATCATCTGCCTCAGGAAAGTTTAGGAGATCGTTGGTAACAGGGAGGTAACAGCTCGTGTTCCTGCCCTGTTACCTTTTTGAGTGTATCGTTTCCGGTGTCTCAAGAAATGGGCAGCCATGGATTGAGGAGGATGGTCCTACGCCCGCACCGTTGATCTGGCGCGGGACACGCTTGCACTCTCCATGGACTCGAACACACAAGGAGAAGATCATGACTATCACTGCATTGACCAGCATAGAGCAGCCTGGTCGAGTGATTCAGCGCTCACGCCTGCTTGCGTGCGTCATAGCCTGGGAGTTTCGCCGCGTCCTCGCTTCCCGCCTCTTCTGGGTGCAGGCTCTTGGCTTCTTCGCTCTCTCGCTCTTCCTGACGTGGTCCCAGGATATCCCACTCACGCTCAATCACGCACATGCCACAGTGCCATTCTATGGCTTCCTTGCTGGAACCAGCGCCTGGGGGCTACTTTGGACCCTTCCCACAGGAACGCTGCTGCTGCTGGGGGTGCTCCTGCCCTTCATCAACGCGGATGGCGTGACACGGGATCGCTCCCGACGGACCCACGAACTGTTTCTGGCAACCGCGCTGCCGACCTGGGCGTATGTCTGGGGACGCTACCTGGCGGGCTTGCTGCTGAGTCTGGCGATGGCGCTGCTTGCACTGGCTGCGATCCTGGGAATGGGCCTGTTCCTGCACCTCACCATCACCGGCCATCCGTTGCAGAGGATTGGTAATCACATCGCCGACTATCCGTCACCACAGATCGGCTCTCTGATGATCATCTGGGTCGGCATGATTGCGCCAGCGACGATGGTAGTGAGCAGCCTCAGCTTCGTCCTTGGCACCTTGCTCCCACGCCTGACCACACTGGTCAAGATCGTGATCATGGCGGCGTGGTTTCTCGGATCGCAGGTGCCCTCCATCTTGTTCAGCACGGCCAGTCACGCTGTCAATTCCAGTCTCCCTGCCTGGTACATCCATTGGGACCCGACTAGCGAGGCAATCGCGCTCGGATTGTTCTCCAAGTACTTCACTGACTTCAGCAACCTGGCCGACAAGGCAACCAGCACGGCGCAAACGCAGCACGACCTCCTCACGGTTGAGAACAGCTTGATCGACCTCGGGAGCTGGTTCGCACCACACCTGCTGTTGGCAGTGTTCAGCCTGGTGCTGGTCCTGATCGTGGCTCTTGCCTTCAAGCGGTCTCGTCACACCCTCAGTTAATCTGCTCGTCAGCTGCTGAAATAGCGAGCATATGAAAGGAGCTTCTATGACAACCATCGTCCGCGCACGCGCATCTCAGCGGATTCCCACCGAGCGGAACCACCCGCTCCTGAATGTCCTGATCTGGGAACTGCGGCGCTTCCGAGCCTCCCGCCTCTTTTGGTTTCAAGCCCTCGGCGTTTTCTGCTTCTTGCTCTTCCTGACGTGGGCCCTGCATGCGTCAAAGGGATACGCTACGGTGAGTAACAACGTGCAGATCGACGCCTTCGTTGCCGGAACCAGCGCGGGAGGACTTCTTCACACGCTGCCAACCGTTCTGCTGGTGCTGGTTCTCTTTCTGCCCTTTGTTACAGCCGATGGCGTGACGCGAGATCTCTCCAGGCGCACCCACGAACTGCTGATGACGACCGCGCTGCCGGCCTGGGCGTATGTCTGGGGACGCTACCTGGCGGGCCTGGTGATGAGCCTGGGGCTGGCGTTGCTGGTGTTGGCCTCCATTCTGGGCATGGGCGGTCTTTTGCATCTGAGCGATCCGACGTATCCCCTGCCCCAAACGGGGGCCGTGCTGCTCCTCTGGGTTGGCATGGTCTTACCATCGACGATCCTGGTCAGCAGCTTCGGCTTCGCCTTGAGCACGTTGCTCCCGCGCCTCTCCATACTGGTCAAGGTCGTGATCCTGGTGGCGTGGATCGTGGGAACGGAGGTGATCCCCCGTGGGCTGGGCAATACCACTCCTCCTGCCTGGTATGTCAATTGGGACCCAACCAGCGGGATAACCGCGCTTGGGTTAAGTCCTGCATATGCCCTTCACCTCGGCCCTGCGATCACGAGCGAGGCGCAACTTCAGCTGCTCATTCTCAACATTGAAAACAAAATGCCCGACCTCGCGGGCTGGTTTGTGCCACACCTGCTGCTGGTTGGGCTCAGCCTGGGACTGGTGCTGGTCGCGGCCTGCGCCTTCAAGCGCTCCCGCGACGTGCTCAACTGAAGTCGGCTCGTGCGCGGCTACATAGAGCCATGAAAAGAAAGCGAGAACACAGATGGAATTAACCATTGAACGCCTGAGCAAACGCTATGGGCACGACTTCGCACTGCATCAGCTATCTCTGCGCTGCGAGCCTGGTATGCTGGGGCTGATTGGACCCAACGGCGCGGGCAAGACGAGCTTGATGCGCATGATTGCGACCTTGTTGGAACCGAGCGAGGGGACCATCCGCTGGAACGGGCAGGACATTCGCACCCATGGCCAGGTAATACGGCAGGTGCTGGGGTATCTGCCCCAGGATTTTGGCGTCTATCCCGAGTTCACTGGACGCCAGTTCCTGCGCTACCTGGCCGCGATGAAAGGGCTACCCTCTGAGCTTCTCAAGCAGCGCGTTGATGAGGTGGTAGAGATGGTGAATCTAGAGCAGGAGGCTGATCGCAAGCTGCCCGCCTATTCCGGCGGTATGAAGCAGCGCATCGGCATCGCTCAAGCCCTGCTCAACGATCCCGAACTCCTGATTGTTGATGAGCCAACCGCCGGTCTCGATCCCGCCGAACGCGTGCGCTTTCGCACCCTACTTGCTAGTCTGACCCGCAATCGCATCATCATCTTGAGTACTCATATCATCAGTGATGTGGAGGCCGCGGCCAGCCGCCTGCTGCTTCTACAGGAGGGGCGTGTACTAACCGATACAACGCCTTCTGCGTTGTTGGCAAGAGCCGCTGGATCGGTCTGGAGTGTGACCGTCGATCAGGCTGCCGCCTTGCAGTTGCAAACGACCTATCAAGTGAGCACGATGATTAATCAGATGCACGGCGTCACGCTGCGCATTGTCAGTGCCACGCGCCCGCATGAAGCGGCCATCGTCGTTGACCCGAACCTGGAAGAGGCTTATCTGCTGGTGACAGATAGGCAAACTGTTCGGGCCTGATAGAAGTGAATCCCATCCCAAGGAACTCGGCGGATCAAACCGCTGAGCTCCTCTGGTGATGCATCACGTCGGATCTCGTTTCTTGCTACAATCCCGAACCAGTTCTTCTGCTAAAAAGACACACGAACAGCAAAGGAATCTTCTATGGCTTTTTCCCCTCTTGCAAGCCCATCTTCTTTCCCCAAAGAGGTATGGACCACAGAACTCGATCAACTGAGCCAGCGGATCAGGCAGTATTTCGTCCGACCAGAATCTCATCAACAAGCTCTGGCCTACCTCCAGGGATTGATGAGCGATGCCTCACGAAAAAACGCCTGGCAAGTGGCGGAAGAAATGGGAGAGGTCACCCCGTATGCCATCCAGCATCTTTTGGCTCGGGCCAGGTGGGATTACGACGGAGTAAGAGACGAGTTGCGTACCTATGTCTGGGAAACATTTGCAGAACCCAATGGAGTGTTGGTCATTGACGAGACGGGTTTTCTGAAGAAAGGCACCAAATCGGTGGGAGTGCAGCGGCAATACAGTGGCACGGCTAGTCGTATCGAGAACTGCCAGGTGGGCGTGTTTCTCTCCTATGCGAGTTCGCGTGGGCACACATTGCTGGATCGAGAACTGTATGTACCCAAAAGTTGGACTGACGATCAGGATCGCTTTCGAGAAGCTCATGTGCCAGCAGGGGTAACCTTCGCCACGAAACCGGAATTGGCAAGGCGTATGCTGCAACGAACCTTGGATGCAGGTCTTCCTGTCGCATGGGTAACTGGGGATACCGTGTACGGGAGCGCACTGCCGTTGCGGGCCGATTTGGAGGCACGTAAACAAGCGTACGCACTGGCTGTGGCCTGCAAAGAGCATGTGGAGGTGCAGGGAACTCGTAGACGAGTGGATCAGGTGGCACAGAGTCTGGCAAGAGAAGACTGGCAAGAACTGAGTGCAGGCACAGGGAGCAAAGGTCCTCGTCTCTTTGCGTGGGCACGCATCGAACTTGCCGGACCAGAGATCAGCGGGTGGCAGCGCTGGCTGCTGGTACGACGTAGCCTGGACGAGGGAGCTAAACCGGCGGAGATGGCCTATGTGCTGGTCTTTGCCCCCGCTGGCACCTCTTTGGAGGAGATGGTGGAGACTTTTGGCATGCGCTGGACCGTGGAGCAGTGTTTTGAGGAAGGGAAAGGAGAAGTCGGCTTGGATGAGTATGAAGTCCGTTCCTGGTACGGTTGGTACCGACACGTCACTCTTTCAATGCTGGCCATGGCCTTTTTAGCGGCTTTGCGTGCCAATGGTGAGGAAGACTCACTTAAAAAAAGTCTGAGCAGATGCCTCAGGTACCAGAACCAGCAGTAACCGATTCTGTTCAAGCCGATGTGTCTTCTGACCTCCCCGTCATGGTTCCATTGAGCGTTGCCGAAATCCGGCGGCTTTTCTTTCGTCTCATCGGCAAACAGCCTCTGTCTTTTTCCTACTCCTTGGCCTGGTCACTCTGGCGACGCGCGCACCAAGCTCTCGCGCGACTTTGTCATTACAGGCGCCGACGTGCGCTCGTCAGTCATCTACAACTGTAGGACTAGCCCGTCCACACTCCCTGCGCATCGTACTCGCGGATTACCTGCAACTCGTCGGCGCTGGGCGGGACGGTTTCGGCGCAATCGGGGGCAAGGCGCAAGGGCCAGTCGGTCTGCTCGCGCACGTGCTCGATGGTTGTGCCTGGATGGTATGACTTCAAGAGGGCTTCGCCGTTTTCGGGATCGAAGGTGAAGAGGGCCAGCGTGGTGATCAACGCGGCAGGGCCGCCGCGTGGTAGGCCGACGCGTGTGCGCCAGGCACGGCCGGCGGGTCCATGCTCGTCGGGGTAGCCATAGCCGGGGCTGGTCACGAAATCGACGCGCTCGCGCAGGCGGTGGCGCTCGTGGGGCATGATGATGGCCAGGCGCTGGGAGAGCGAGGCGATATCGGCCGCCCCACCGCTACCGGGCAGGCGTACCT
>JALYVR010000582.1 GCA_030853145.1 Chloroflexota bacterium
TGGGTTCATGCTGCCAGCATATGCGCTCTTCGGGCTGATGCTCGGTGTCGCCGTCGGAACCTTTACACGTAGAACAGTGCTTGCTATGGCGTTCACATTTGTGATCTTTTTTGTAGTCTTCACGGTCATGCATTTCATGTATCCCTATCTCGTGCCCCCATTGAGCCGAACCTTTGCACTTAGCACGAACCAGGATACTAGATGGGGAGGGCCAACAGATCTCGTGCTCTACGCTGGATATGCTGACAGTGAGGGGCACGAAACGGGCGAGATCAGCACTTATTGTGGCTTTCAGAGGACGCTGGCCGATCCAGACTATGGGACGCTGGCAGACAGGTGCATTAAAGATCATCATCTTCAGTGGAAGATTGTGTATCAGCCTGCGGAAAGATTCTGGTTGTTGCAGGCGGTAGAGGCCACCATCCTGTGTGTTCTGGCTGTGCTACTAGTACCACTAAGCTTCTGGCGTCTCAGGAGGCAAAGAAACTGAGAGACCTGCGCTTGCGGCGGCATTGTGCCTCCTCCAGCAATGCAAGCCGCCGCAGAAGCTCAGGAATACACAAGCACGATCTTGCCTGCAAGCTTGCCGGACGCCAGCAGGCTGTGGGCTTCGGCGGCCTGCTCCACGGGCATGGTGCGGGCGATGACCGGCTCGATGGCCTTCTCGGCGATGAGTTGCAGGATGCGCTGCTCGTTTTCGGGCGTGGTGTGTAGCTGCCCACCGCCGATGACGGTGACGCGCTTGAGCCGCCAGGCTTGCGTATCGACCGTGGCCTGCTGCCCGCCGAGGTTGCCAATCAGCACAATGCGGGCATCGTTTACACAGGCCTCAAGGCTATCCTGTAGAGTTGTGCTGACCAGCTCTATCACCAGGTTGACGCCATGCGCGTGACGTACCACCTGCCCCACTTTCTGCTCGCGATGGTTCACCACCATATCAACCCCCAGGCGGCGCAGTTGCTCGGCTTTCTCCTCGTTGCCAGCGGTGGCTATCACCCAGGCGCCGGCATGCTTGGCAAGCTGGATCGCCAGCGAACCTACTCCGCTGGAGCCAGCCCAGATCAGCACGCGTTCCCCTGCTTTGAGGTGGCCCAGATCAAATAATGCTCCCCAGGCGGTTGACGAGGTCAGGCCTGCCGCGACGGCTTGCGGGAACGATACGCCATCAGGGATGCGTACAAGGTCGGCGGCCGGCGCGGCAATCGTGCTTGCGTAGCCACCGCCGCCTTTGGCTGCCAGCGCGCGGGTCGTCATGACGCGCTCTCCCGCGCGAAACCCGTGGCTGGCGTTGAGTACTACCCCGGCAGCCTCCAGCCCAGGTGTGAAGGGCAACTTGTCAACGGGCCGGCTGCCGTTGCGCTGGAACAGGTCAAGCCGGTTGACCGTTGTGGCTTTGACCTCGATCAGGACATCATCTGCGCCAGGGAGGGGATCAGCGACATCGTGGACCTGTAAGACATCGGGATCACCATAGCTAGCGAATTGCACTGCTTTCATCGGTCTTATTCCCCTTTGCTGCTAGATTGTTTGCTGTGTGTTGTTGGCTTGCGCGACTGTATCATCTATTGTATGCGTCCCGGCTGTTGAATGCAATGCGCGTCCTCTTTGCCACAGTGCCAGGCTCAGCGGCAGGATGATGATGAGGCTGCACAAGGCGGGAATGGCCATCCCCCAACTCACGCCGACGTGCGCGATGAGGAAGCCTATGGCGACGGGCAAGATCATGCCGGAGACTCCCGCGCTGATGAGCAGAGTACTGGAAGCGATATTGAGCGCGTGGACGAACCAGCGCGAACTAATGGCCATAATGCCAGGCCACAGCGGCCCCAGGAAGAGGCCCATCAGCCCGCTGGCTATAAAGCTCACGACAAGATAGGTGGAGGAAAAGGCCACCACCAGTCCGCTCAGCCCGGCCCCAATTGCGCAGATGTAGAGGAGCCGCACTTCCGTCAGCAGTTCCCGTTTGAGCACCTGACCGCCGAGAATACGCCCCGCTGTCAGTCCGGCCCAGAAGATTGTGGCCCAGGGCGCCGCCAGCGCCAGCGTGATCGTCGCGCTCTGGCTGACCGCTGTGACGATCCAACTGCCGAAACCCACCTCCCCGCCAACGTACAGGAAGAGTTGGATCGCCATTAACCAGAGCAGCGGCTGTCTGAGTATTACGCTTAACCTGACGTTGGTCTGCTGCTGGCGTGTTTCCTCGTGCGTGGGAAGCACCGGAACGCGCTGGCGCAGGAGTAAGAGGACTCCCACAATACCTATAAAGCCTCCTACCAGGTACGCCCCTGTCATATCACGTAGCGTCTGTAGCACAACCGATAAGAGCAGTGGTCCAAGTAGAGCGCCTGCGCCGAATGAGCTATGCAGGTTGTTGAGTGTCTCGCCCAGGGTATCGGGAAAGGCCAGTGTGACGATGATGTTGATGCTGACATCAAGCACTCCAAAGCCGATACCTTCTAGAAATAAGGCTCCCACCAGGACCGGAAACAGGTGCGTCCATGGTGTGATAATGCTGGCGATGGCCATGAGTATCAGTCCACTTATCAAGATAGCTTTAGGCCCGACTTTTCTCACCAGCGAGCCTGAGATAACCACGCCGGTCATAAAACCAAAGGAGCTGGCGGTGAATATCCAACCCGCTATATCTAGCGTGACATGTGTGTGTATAGCGAGTAACGACAGTGATGGGCCTGGCAATGCACTGACGATCCCCGTGCAGATATAGGTTATATAGAGTGTAAAGAAGAGCAGGCGGCTATTCTGTGTGGCGCCATGGGTCATGAAAAGTATCCTTTGTAGCTAATGGTGTATGGTGTATATAAAATTGGTCGGGTGGCAATGTATCTATATCATAGGCAGGCTATTTTTCCAGCATTTTTGCCGCCAGTGGCAAGACCTCGTTCGCGTCGCCCAGCAGCCCCAGATCAGCCAGGGCGAGGATGGGGGCGTTGCGGTCAGGGTTAATCGCCACGATGGTTTCGGCCTCGCGTATGCCACTGGTGTGCTGAGCGGCGCCGGAGATCCCGCAGGCGAGATAGAGTTTCGGATGGACGCTCTTGCCTGTCGCGCCGATCTGGCGCTCGTGCTCGACCCAGCCCCGGTCGGTCGCGACGCGTGTGGCGCCCACCGCCGCCCCCAGCAGGCGCGCGAAGGTGGCCAGGCTCGCGAAGCCTTCCCGGCCCACTCCACGCCCGCCCGCGACGATTCTCTCTGCCACGTCCAGCTCAACCTCCTCCGGCGAGGGAGCCTGGATGGCGATCCTGCGTACGGCTTCTTGCTGTCCCACGATCTCCGGCGCAAAGGTGATTATTTCCATGGATTGGTCGCCGGATGCTGGTATCCCCATAGCGGTTGGTACGCCACGTATCCCTGGCGCCAGCGTGGCCAGGGCTGTGTGCCCATGTAATGCCGCGCGCGTTTGAATGTACGCGCGTCCCTCGTAGATCGAACGCAGGGCGAAGAGGGCATCATCGTGCAGGTCCAGTCCAAGGCAGCCGGGCACAAAAGGCAGTTGCAATCGAGCGGCGAGGCGCGGCAGCCAGGCGCGTCCGTTGGCGGAGGCCGTGCCGACAACCAACGCGGGCGCGCGCTGCTGGAGCAGCCACGCCAGGGCGCTCACATATCCTTCAGTCGTATAATGTGCCAGCCGGCCATGCTCCAGCAGGTACAGGCGCCGTACCCCCAATCTGGGGAGCAGCGCCGTGTCGGGCAGGCTGCCCCCAGGCGCGACGAGCAGAATGGCGCACACTACCGTTTGCTCCGGCTGGCGCTGCGCGATTTCTATCAATTCGGCCAGCAGTTCGCCGCTGCCTTCGTGCAAGCCTGCTTCGCTCTGTTCAAGCACGGCCCAGATCTCTTTGGACATAGCTATCTATTTATCCTCTACATGGATATTCTCT
>JALYVR010000583.1:0-2742 GCA_030853145.1 Chloroflexota bacterium
GGTCAGGTCATCGCGCGCGACTACCTGGGAAAGCGCACAGAAATCATCGGAGCCGAGCCGCTACCCGGCAACGACGCGGCCCGCTCGCTACGTAGCGGTCGCCTCGTGCGCAACGAGCAGGAACCGGATACCATCGCCGACGGAGCGCGCACCATCAGCCTCGGTGCAATCAACTGGGAGATCCTGCAGCAGGGCATCAGCGCTATCGTTGAGGTGGACGATGCTCTGATACTGGAAGCTTTGCGCGCCTATTTTCTATATGCCAACCTCAAAGTTGAGCCAACAGGAGCGCTAGCGCTGGGCGCCGTGCTGGCCGACCCAGCACGGTTCGCAGGCAAACGGGTCTGTTGTATCGTGAGCGGCGGCAACGTTGATCCAGCGGTGTACGCGCGCGCCTTGCAGGAGGGCTAAATGCGTCTGTAGTGTGTGGCTTGCCTCGCCGTCCTGGCACCCAGGGCAGCGAGGCAAGCCCTATAGGTGTACACGTAAGACCAATCTATCATTGTTGCTGAACCACTCCAAGATATTCCTCATCTTGTGAGAAGCGCAAGTTCAGTTGGTAGTTTCCCCACCAGGAAAGGCATCCGATGCAGGTACAAATACACGAAGCGGAGATCGTACTCCCGCTCATCAGGCCCAAATTTGCTCTTAACATCCGAATATATTTATTTCTTCTGAGTGTTTGGAGCCTTGGCATGTTCATTTTCATGATGGCCGGGGTAGGGAGGCATCTACTGAGTCTTTATCCATCTGACTGGGGCTCGGTAATTGCTGTGGGGATTGGTTTAGTTCTCTCGCTTCTGCTCCAGGGCTGGTTCCTTCTCTGGACCATTCGCCAACGATTTGCTCCCCGGCCAATCCTTTGGATCAGTCGTGAAGGCATCTTTTTTACCACGCTCATCTACTGGAGTGAGATCAAGGCACTCATTCCTTACACGGCACCCAGCGGCGGTCTGGCGATGGGGATTGCCCTATAGAATTATGAGAATTATTGTACTCGCTTAATCGATGAGCAATCACCAAACCCCCTGAAACGTTTCCTCATGCGTCTCAATACATGGGCCCTCCGCAAGAATCCAGCTTTTCTTGCCCAGGTCAATATCCACCAGAGGATATTACCCATCTCCATTGATGAGCTTATGAGCAAGATACATACCTATTTTGCTGCTGAACTCCAGGAATACCATATCAATGTGCTGGGATGGCAAGATTGAAATCTACGAGGCAAGCCACGCGCTACGAACAATGGCACGGGTCTGCGGCGCCCCATACACGTCATGCAACCATCTTTTATCCGGCCGGTTGGTAGATCGCCAGATTTGCGAAGGTGGCTTGCGCGCCGGGCGACGTTTGCGGGACATTGGACACGAACAGGGCGGTGACCCCACTTCGATAGCTGGTATCGGAGAAGGTATAGAGGGACTGCCCGTTCACAAGCAGGCTCATCGTCGTGCCTTTGGCGACAACGGTGATATGATTGACGCTGCCCTGTTTTTGGACAGCCGGGTGTCGCCCATAGATTATTTTGCTGCTCTGAGTCGCGCCTGTAGCGTCTAAGGCCCCCTTGAATATACCATAGGTGCCATCGCCATAGAGTTCAAAGCGATAATAGGTTGTGGGAAGACCGGTATTCTGATTTAAAGCCATGCGAATGTAGATGCCATAGCCACTATTTGGGTCGCCCTTAGAGAGGGAGGCATCCACGGTCAGCGTAAAATTATCAAACGTTTTGTTGGGGAGCAATTCTGGGAACAGGGTATTCTCATCGTCCTCCAGCACCAGGGAACCGTTACTAAGCTTCACAGAGTACTTGCCCTGAGCACTGGTAGTATCCCAGTGATTCTGGTTATTCGTAAAGCTATCTTTAAACAAAAGCGGTCCCACAGGTATGGCGGTAGGAGCCGTGGTAACGGGGGTGGCAACCGGGGTATTTCCTGTGGAAGAGTGCTTCAGATAGAGATATGCGCCGGTTCCCGCGCCGAGCAGCACCACTACCAGGAGCACAATCCCCACAATAGCACCTATGCCTGGCCCTCGCTTGCGGGTAGGCGGCGTATTAAATCCATCGTCTGAAGGGGGATACGCCCCAGACTGGAACCCTGATGGTTGCTGGAATTGTTGAGGTTGCTGAAAGCCCCCTGTTGTAGTGCGTGCGGGGTAGCCAGTCTGCGAAGCGCCGTAATAGTTATTGGCGGAGGACACGCCGGGCATGCCGTTATACTGCTGCTGAGCGGAAGATGTACCAGGCATGCCATTATACTGCTGCTGGGTGGAGGACATACCGGGCATGCCGTTATAGGACTGGGGCTGCTGGGCGGAAGACATGCCGCCATATGTGGGAGGAGCAGTTGGCATAGGAGGTTGTTGCCCCCACTGCGGCGCCGATCCTGGATACTGAGGTTGCTGCCCCTGCCCGTAAGCCGTGGGAGGCGCACCGCCTCCCCAGGAGGTACTGGAAGGTCCCTGCATCCCAGCAGGATTGCTGGCCGGCGCATTATATTGACCACAGTTCCCACACGTTACTTCGTTAGGGGGAAGCGGCGCACCACACCGCTGGCACGAACGACCTACCGCACCGCCACCATAGGGCGGATACATTGAGGACATAGAGGAACCCTCCAAATATTACGACTCTACTACCGATGAGTATCTCATATTGCCACCTGGATGTCTACTGGTCCAGCAATTTGTGTGTTTGGACATGTAATTTAAACGCCGCGACCTACGCGTAATCCGTGGGGG
>JALYVR010000583.1:2752-3891 GCA_030853145.1 Chloroflexota bacterium
TTACGCGGGCAGGTGTCATGCGTTGTGCGCCCCTTCATGAGCAACAGTCATGCGTTGTGCGCTTCTCTCGCCTCCTTGATGATCTCATGCAAGCGGCAGGGGTGAAGCGGCATTTCGCGTATGCGCACATCAAAGGGGGAGAGCGCATCATCGATAGCCGAGGCAAAGAGGGCAGGAACCGGGATCACCCCAGCCTCTCCGGCGCCCTTCACGCCCAGCGGATTCAGCGGAGAAGGCGTCTCGACATGCTCAACAATAAGAGATGGAATCTCCTCCGTGGTTGGCAGCAGATAATCCATAAAGCTAGCATTAGTAAGCTGCCCATCTTCGTTATATACGAGCCGCTCGAAGAAGACCCCACCGATCCCCTGGGCGATCCCGCCGTGAACCTGCCCTTCTACCACCATAGGATTGATCACGCGCCCGCAATCATGGACCGCCACGTACTTCACAAACGTGATCATGCCAGTGGTGAGGTCAACCTCGATAATAGCCCCGTGTACGCCGCTGGCAAAGCTGCCATGCGGGGGACTATAGAAGGCCGTCTCATCAAGCCCTGGCCCGCTTCGTCCCTCTGCCAACGCGGGTCCCGGCCGCGAGCCTGCCAGCTTCATAGCCATAAGTTTGCGTGCGTTCTCGCCATACGCGTAACGCAGCGGGTTGGCGGAGATCGCTACCTGGCCCAACGTGAGCGCGCGCTGCGAGGCATCTTTAACAAACACCTTGCCGTCCGCCAGCTCGATATCATCCGGCGAGGCCTCAAAGAGATCGGCGGCGACCTGTTTGGCCTTCTCGCGCACCTTGACGGCCGCCAGGTGCATCGCCGATCCGGCGACAGTGGCGGCACGACTGGCAAAGGTGCCAACGCCCCAGTAAAATGCCTGTGAGTCGCCGGTCGTTATCATCACATCCTGCGGGCTTACTCCGAGCTGCTCTGCCACGATCTGGGCGAAGGTGGTATAGTGCCCCTGGCCCTGGTTGCTAATGCCCGTGGCGGCATACACGCGCCCATCCGACTCGACGCGAACCTGCGCCCCTTCGTAAGGGCCGATACCCGTGCCCTCAACATAATAGCCGACGCCAAGGCCCAGGTAGCGCCCTTGCGCGCGCGCCTCCGCCTGCATACGTGGGAAGTCAGC